>JAHJGG010000035.1 GCA_018824545.1 Patescibacteria group bacterium
CATTACTTACTACAGATGTTATAACGTCTTAATTTTGTTAGAGTTACAGCTGGTAATTTTACCGTCTTCTTGTAAAGCAAGGTATGCTGACCAAAAGATTGAAGATTTAGTTTTTTAAGAATAGTCTGCGTTTCTTTCGTGGATTCAGTAATCGTTCCGATTAAATGACCATTTAGTTCATTTTCAACCACTTTTATATCTGCTAACATCGCAAGTATCCGCCGTGCAGTAATTTTTGGTTCATCAGCCTGATAAAAATATTTTTCCAAAACTCGCTGCAATAGATAAGATAATACACATATAAATATATGTCCCTTTACGTGGATATCTTCCCGATGATAAATCGGCCGTAGATCAATAAAATTTTTCATATCTTTAAACGCATTCTCTACAATCAAAAGATTTTTATAAGTCTCAATTATCTTCTCAGCACTTAAATCTTTTGTATCTGTCTTCAGAACATATTTGCCGGCAATTAATTTTTCAAATTCTACACTTTCTTCTTTTAAATAAAAAAAGAATTTCCCTCCCGCAATCCCATATTTAAAAAATCGATCCACCAGTGTGATGCGCGATACATAGCGGAGAATTATTTGTGGGTTTTTATACTCCTGCCTAATCTCTTCAATTCTTTGGCTGATTTTTTTAATGCGTTCCTCAACTTTAAGCTGATCTTTAATCGCCATTTCTTCATTATGGCAAACTAAATAACGTCGTCCTCGCTCATCAGCAGCATATTCAAAATACTTTACCTCTTTAATATTTCCATCAAAAGAGTAAGTTTTGAAACTTTTATATTTTTCAAGATTTGTCTCAAATTTATCTTCACTTTCCCGCAGCCTCCTCCGTCTTAATGCAAAAATGTATTCATAATTCTGTCTTTTAAGATAAGCAATATTCTCCGGACTCACCATCCCACGATCCCCAACAAAGATGCAGCGGCTAATAGAAAACCGGGTTTTGAGTTTTTCAATCAGTTCAATGACCGTTGATTTATCGCTGATATTACCCGCATAACTCTCATGACCGATTGGTAAACCTTCCTGGGTTACTGCTAAAGCAAGCAATATCTGCACTCTATCCGGACGACGATCTCGCGAATATCCTTTGGCCGCATATTCCGGACCTTCGCCTTCAAAATAAGTTGAGGTTACATCATAAAATATAATATCAACTTTCAGATTAAAAAGATTTTGTTGTGCTTGAAATAAATCTGCTTCTACTTCATCTTTAACCCGGTAAACATAAGCTAAACTCCGTAGAAGTTTTAGATAATCAAGATCACTAATTTGTGGAAAATCAATTTTCATAAACCAATCAGTAAGTGCAAGTTTACTGCCAGGATTAATCAAACGGTGTATCGTCATCAGCAAGGCATAAGCAGCCACATCAAAACTAGCTTTGCATTTTTTTCTTAAATGACGATTAATAATTTTTGATATACCCAGTCGATCCCAGAGAGCAACTAATACCTGAACATCTCCATAAGCTAATACTTTTTTTGATTTCAGTCCTGTTTCAATAAGCGAATAGGGTTTTTCTTTTATCCGGTTAAGCCCTCGGATTAGTGTATCAATTGTTTTTTGAGATAGTACCCCCAGATTAGCTAATACCTGATGACGCGTTTTCCCATCTTCCCGGTAGCTTTTGACAATTTGATAGTGGTGGTATGTCTTTGCTCCACGTTTGGTAATGCATCTCTTGATAAACATATTTTTACTATATCACGTATAAATATGTTTGTCAACTAAAAAAATAGGCTGTTATGAAAAAAGTAGGCGACTACACTTTTGGCCACGGCAACCTTGCTCTCCGTCGATAAACCTTTCGGAAAATCTAAAATTGCCCTTTTTTCTGCTAAACCTCGGTTCTGCATACCATATGCGACATGCAAGATACAAGATGCGAAATATGTAATCATCTGCATCTTCTCATCTGAGATCATCTGTAGTAAAGCGCTAATCTGCGTCAAAATCAGAGAGGACTTTAGCGATATAATTTTGGGTTTCGGAAAATGGCGGGACTTGAAAATTGGCTTTTTTTACATTGCCTGGGCCGGCATTATAGCAAGCAAGTACAAGTTCTAAATGCGTCGTTTGTAATTCATTTTTATGTAACTTAAGATAGCCTTCTATCCATAGCAAATATCGTACTCCTACTTCAATGTTTTTCCTCATGTCAAAACCAAAATCTTCAAAATCCCAGCAAACGCCTAATAAATCATCGCATACCCGTTGCCATGTTTCTGGAGTTATCTGCATCAGCCCCCGGGCATCACAATTGCTGCGAGCCGCAGGATCAAAACTACTTTCTGTCTCAATTACACAATACACCAGTCGTTTATCAATATCATATTGCCGACAGACCTCAGATATAATCTCATCTACTTCATCCGCCTTTATCTGCGCAGATGATACAAATACACAACCAAAAATAATTATAAATAATAATATCCGCTTC
>JAHJGG010000036.1 GCA_018824545.1 Patescibacteria group bacterium
AAGTATGCAGGAATAGGAGCAAAGGTTACTGTGACAGGTATGACCCCGCAGTATTGGGTGAGATAAGTAATCCCGAGCGCAGTCGATGGATCTTTCAAAATCACATACTAAAGCATTAAAAATAAAGTATGAGACAGAGAAAGATTTATATGAAGGTGTGGTTGAATTATCGAAAATTGGATCATTAAGAAGTTTAGTTAATTAATTTATTAGGAACGCTGTGAAATCAAGCTTTAGGGACTTCGAAAGATCCCTCGACTCCGCTACGCTCCGCTCGAGATAAATAATAAACATATGAAAATATTACTACGATGGTTAATTAACGCTCTGGCTATACTCGGTATAGCATATTATCTGCCTGGAATTGGAGTATCAGGTTTTTATTCAGCTCTGATTGCAGCTTTGATTTTGGGCTTTGTAAATTCTCTGATTCGACCGCTTCTTATTCTCTTGACATTACCAATTAACATTTTGACATTGGGTTTATTTACTCTTGTTATAAATGCTCTCATGTTTTGGCTGGTTTCAACTATTGTAAAAGGATTTGAAGTCGCTGGTTTCTGGCCAGCATTTTGGGGAGCGCTTATTTTGAGTTTGGTTAGTTGGATTGTTAGTGGTTTACTTAAAAAGTAATCGAATAGAACACGGATTTAACTGATTAAACAGATTCACACAGATTTGATCTGCGTGAATCTGTTTAATCTGTGTTGCCCGTAGGGCTCTGTGTTCTATAATTTATGAAAATAATATCAGTCGGAGGCTCAATTATTATACCAAAAAACGGATTTAATATTCCGTTTTTAAAAAAGTTTCGTGAGTTAATTTTACGTCGAGTGAAAAAGGGAGAGAAGTTTGTTTTAATTATTGGAGGTGGAGCAACTTGTAGACAGTATCAGGCTGCATTAGCAAAGAGTACAAAAGTTGTTCAAAGTGATTTGGATTGGTTGGGTATTTCGGCAACTAAGCTGAACGCGCATTTTGTAAGATTATTATTTGGTGGCCATGCTTACAAAGATATAATGTCGAATCCATATAAGAAAATTATTACAAAGAAATCTATTATTATTGCCTCGGGCTGGAAACCTGGGAATTCTACTGACACTGGAGCAGTACGTTTTGCCAAGACTTATGGGGCAAAAGAGGTTATTAATCTTTCTAATATTGAATATGTTTATGATAAGGACCCAAATAAGCACAAAAGCGCAAAAAAGATAGAAAAGATAGATTGGAAAAGTTTTCGAAAAATAGTAGGGAACAAGTGGGTGGCTGGTGCGAATGAACCGTTTGATCCAGTCGCAAGTCGTGAAGCAGAAAAACTTGGTTTGAAAGTATCAATTTTGAGAGGGACTAATTTGAAGGAGGTTGAGAATGTTTTGAGTGGTAAGGAGTTTAGGGGGACGGTGATTAGATGATAGACAACGGACGACAGACTACAGTAACCATTCAATCAGGGTGGTTTTTTTGTGTCTATTGATAGATTTAACTAATTGTGGTATAAAAATGTGCCAGAAGGTAAACCATATATAACGAGGTTTTAACAAAAAGGAGGCATTCATGCCTTACAAATCCAAAGCTGACCCTGATCTCTACGTGCCAGAGCCTTTTAGCAAAGAATGGGAAGAAGCATGGGGGAGGCACAATAGAGATTGTGAGATGGTCGGCCGGGAGTTTGCCGATTCAAACGCCCTGGCCTTCCAGCACGTGGTCATGGTTGACCGCGACGATCTAGATGAGCCACAGATCGCCGTGGTGAAGCTCGCTGAGGGTCTATGGCTCGTTGATGGGCCGGATGTAGACAACGTTGATGACTAACCCTAATAAAGGGTTAGTCATCTGAAACTACCACAGCAAGGTTCAAAAGAGCCTTGCTGTTTTTATTATTTTGGTTAGTTTTTTTATTTTTTAAGATGATTGTTGAACTCAGCAAAGCAAAATTCAGCCAACAACAAGACATAAGCAGGTCGAATTTCACTGCGTTCAATTCGACCTTCCAAACAGGATACCACAGTAGACAAGTTTGTAATTTTTTAGTACAGTACTATAACTATGTCAAAGAACTTATCACAACAAACCCCTCTAGCTGACCGTATGCGTCCACGTAATTTTGACGAGTTTGTTGGACAAGAAGAGATTGTTGGAGAGGGTAAGTTACTTCGAAAATTAATAGAAAATGATGAGCATGCATCGCTTGTTTTTTGGGGTCCTCCAGGAGTTGGCAAGACTACGCTGGCACACATCATAGCCAATCAGACTAAGGCTGAGTTTATCCAGCTGTCGGCTGTTACTAGCGGAAAGCCAGACCTAAAACGTGTCATTGCTGAGGCTGAAACCATACTTAGTGATAGTGGAAAGAGAACAATATTATTTGTTGATGAGATACATCGCTGGAGCAAGGCACAACAAGATGCACTGCTACCGTGTGTAGAAAAGGGTGTGTTAACATTGATCGGTGCCACAACAGAAAATCCCTCGTTTGAGATTATAGGGGCGCTGTTATCACGTTCAAGAGTGTTTATTTTAAAATATTTGGAGACAGCAGATATTGTTAAGTTGATAAAGCAAGCATTAAAAGATAAGGAAAGGGGATTGGGATGTTTGGATATTAAGATTGATGATGATACAGTTGAGTTGTTGGCAGAATTGAGCGGAGGAGATGCAAGGACGGCGTTGAATGGGTTGGAGTTGGCGTTTAAGTCAAAATTTATACCCACAGGGCATCCCTATGCGGGGAAAATGCAAAATGCAAAATGCAAGATCACGAATGATGATATTAAAGAAGCTTTACAAAGAACACATTTAGTGTTCGACAAAAAAGGCGAGCATTTTTATAATTTAATTTCAGCATTACACAAATCTATGCGTGGTAGTGATGCTAATGCATCGCTCTATTGGTTGGCTCGAATGCTAGAGGGCGGCGCTGATCCACTATATGTTGCTAGGCGAGTATTACGTTTTGCCAGTGAGGATGTTGGCATGGCAAATAGCCAGGCTTTGGTACAGGCTAACGCCGCTTATGATGCTTGTCACAAAATTGGTATGCCAGAGTGTAGTGTTCACCTAGCCCAAGCAGTGGTATATTGTGCTTTGTCGAAAAAGTCGAACCAGTTGTATTCTGCATATGGGCGAGCAGCAAAGGATGCCATGGATACTTCTCAACTTGGTGTGCCCTTGCACTTACGTAACGCACCGACTAACCTTATGAAGAATATTGGATACAGCAAAGGATATAAATATAATCCTGATTTTGATGGGGACGTCCACCAAGATTATTTACCAAAAGAGCTGAAAGGAAAAAATTATTTATGAAACCAAAATTTCTCCTCCACGTATGCTGTGGACCGTGTAGTATCGCAATTTTTGAAGAATTACAAAATCAGTTCGATCTTACTGTGCATTTTTATAATCCAAATATTCATCCAGTGGAGGAGTATGATAAACGTAAGTCTGAAGTATTTAAAATTTGTAGTGAATTAAATATCCCAGTGGTGGAGGGTAGTTATGATGATAAAAGATGGTTTGAACTAACAAAAGAGTACAAAGATGAACCAGAAAGTGGAGAGCGTTGTTCAATTTGTTTTCGGATTAGAATGGAACATTCTGCTGAGTACGCTCGTGACAATATTTTTGATTTTTTTAGTACTAGCCTCACGATGGGAAGAAATAAAAAAGCGGATGTGATTAATCTGATTGGAGTTGAGCTGGGTGAGAAGTATGGTGTGGAGTTTTATGAAGAGGATTGGAAAAAGGGCGGTCGACAAGAGAGGGCTGATGAATTAGTGAAGAAAAAGAGAATTTATCGGCAGGATTATTGTGGATGCGTTTATTCTAAGTGATAGATGACAGATGATAGATGATATTTTATAATTTATCATCTCTTATTATTTTTCTTTCATTTTCTCCATCATGCTCAATTTTAATATTGAGTATTTTTTTAGCCACAAGCAATTTACCTAGCTTTTCAGGCCACTCAATGATACAAATGGTATTTTGATCCCCCAAATAATCTTCAATACCTATCTCGACAAGCTGTTCTTGGGTCTCTAATCTGTAAGTATCTATATGAACAAGTTGTCTGATCGTTGATCGTTTTTCGTTGTTTGTTGGGTAAACTTGCATCAGTGTAAAAGTCGGACTCACAACATCATTCGGTTCAATACCGAAATAATCGGCAATGCCTTTTACTAGAGTAGTTTTACCTGTCCCAAGATCACCGTGGAGTAAGACAACATCACCGCCTTTGAATTTAGAAGCGATTTTTTTACCCAGTTTTATTGTTTGTTCTGCTGAAGAGGTTGTGTATTTCATATAAACAGAATAGAACGCAGATTAAATAGATCTGACAGATCCACACAGATTTAATCTGTGAAAATCCGTTTGATCCGTTAGACCTGTGTTCCTATCAAGCGTTTTAATTTGGTAAAGGAAAACTTTTGCACATTTCTTTTACCTCAGTATGAATTTTATTTAGCTCTGTATCATTTTCAATATTGCTAATAGTTCTATCTATAAATCCAGCAACAATTTTCATTTCTTCTTCTTTCATACCACGAGTAGTAAGCGCAGGGGTTCCCATTCTAATTCCAGATGGATCAAAAGGTTTTCTTGGGTCATGTGGAATAGTATTTTTATTAACTGTTATACCAGCTTTATTTAGTGCAGACTCACCTTGCTGACCAGTAATATTTTTATTTCCAAGGTCGATAAGAAGAAGATGTGTTGAAGTACCACCGGTAACCAATTTAAATCCCTTTCCTAATAATTCATCTGCAAGTACTTTGGCATTTTTCAATATTTGTCCGGCATATTCTTTAAATTCTGGTGTCATGGCTTCCTTTAGTGCTACTGCAATGGCTGCGGTCTGGTGATTGTGAGGGCCACCCTGAATTCCAGGGATGATTGCTCGATCAACCAGAGTCGGAATATTTTCTTTTGTTCTCTCTACTGCTTGAAGTGGGGTAGATTCGTTTCCATTGCAAAGAATTATTGCTCCACGAGGACCTCTTAGAGTTTTGTGAGTAGTAGTGGTAACTACGTCAGCAACTCCTACAGGATTGGGGTAAACGCCACCAGCTACGAGCCCGGCTACATGTGCCATGTCAGCCAAGTGATATGCTCCAACTTCGTCCGCAATTTCTTGAAATTTGTCCCATTCATAAATTTGTGGATAAGCACTACCGCCAGATACAATCATTTTAGGCTTGTGTTCAAGTGCAAGAGCTCTGACTTCATCATAATCAATAAAACCATCTTCTTTACAGCTATATTGTACACTGTTGTATAGACAGCCAGAAAAATTGAGCTTTAGCCCATGGGTCATGTGTCCTCCGTGGAATAGTTTTAGTCCCATAACAGTGTCTCCTGGATCAACAAGAGCAAAATATACTGCGAAGTTTGCAGGACAACCAGAATGTGGCTGGACATTTGCGTGAGTTGCACCAAAAAGTTGTTTGGCACGGTCACGACAAATATTTTCTACTGCATCTACATTTTCACAGCCACCATAGTAGCGCATTCCTGGGTAGCCTTCAGAATATTTGTCAGTCAGCCTTGAGCCGAGAGCATCGAGCACCGATTGAGAAGTGTGATTTTCAGATGGAATCATTTCTAGGCCTTCGGATTGGCGGGCGATTTCTTTATTTATAAGATTGTAAATTTCTGGATCGGTTTGTTGAAGTTTCATATATTTTTTTATAAAATAAATAGAACACAGAGCCCTACTGGCAACATAGATTAAACAGATTTGCACGGATAAAAATCTGTGGAAATTTGATACAATCTGTTAGATCTGTGTTCTATCTAAATTCGAGTGTTTCGAAGATCATAATTCACGTTCCTTATATTTTGAAATAATTTTATAAACATTAGGAGTACAGTCTTCTGGCAAATTATTTATATCATGCCAACCCCATTCTACAATTCCTTCACCAGGTATTATTTCACCAATTCTATTGGCTAAATAGTGAATCAAAACAATAACTCTTCCTTCATTTTGAATCATGATAGGTTCCAGTGGTCTGATTATCTCTATATCAATACCCATTTCTTCTTTAACTTCACGATGACATGCATCCTCTAGACTTTTATCAAATTCTTCTACCTCACCACCTACAAACATCCAAGGGGTAATATATCCTTCTTTTTGTTCTTTATTTAGAAGTACTTTGCCTTCCTCAATTATAACAGGACCGGAGGCAATAATAGAATTTTCTGGTAGTTTCATATATTTTGTATTACTGAATTAATAATACACCAGACTAGTTCAATTTACAAATTTTTTGACATGTAGGTATTGTCTTTTTTATACACCAACTTTCTATAATAATCTTTTACACCAACACCAGAGATTACAGTAACTTTTTGAAATTTATTTTGTTTTGCAATTTTTTCTGCCTCTTTGACTAATTTCTTTCCCAAACCTTTGTGTTGGCTAGCAGATTTTTTATTTTTGCCAATAGACACTAGTTCACCATATACATGAAGCTCACGAATGAAAGCTGTTCTCGGTTCAGAGTTCAAGGTTCCCAGTTTTTGGTTGGGCAGGCGTAATCGTAAAAAACCATAAACAATACTTCTGTCCTCATCCTCATAACTCAAGAAATATTCAGTTCCACCAGTAGTTTCATATTCATCAACAAACAATTTCGGTGCTTTGGTGCTTAATTGATTGAGTGCCAAAGTGTTTTGGTGGCCAATTTCTCTACATCGTAGGCACTTACATTTTAGTCCACAATTTTTCATTTCTTTTTGTAGATATTCCCTTAAGTTCGTTATGGTATTTCCGCCCTCAATTTCATCGGTCGGAATATCACGAATTAATCTAGATATTCGACAGTAGCGTGGTGTGGCAACTTTCATCTGGATTAATGCATCAAATAATTCCTTATCAGAATAAGTCTTGTACTTACCAGATTCAAACCAGAGATACAATGGGCTAGATTTTATAACAGTACATGGATAAATTTTAATCATGTCTGGCTTAAATCCAGGATCTGTAAACAAACTTTTGTACATTTCTACATCATGCTCTGGAGTAGATCCGGGAAGCCCTGGCATAAAGTGAAGGTCAACCTTGAAACCAGCGTTACGTAGCATGAGCATCGCATCCTTGAACTGTTGTACAGTGTGTTCGCGTTTTACCAATTTAAGTATTTTATCATCAGGAGCCTGAAGACCAAGTTCAATTCTGGTACAGCCTTGATTTCGCATGTGTTTGATTGATTCTGGAGTAATTGCATCAGGTCTTGTTTCTAATGTTAAACCAATCATTCTGTGGTTGGAGACTTCGTTGTATAATTGTTCATCATTTAGCTCTTTTTCAAGATCTTCAATTGTTAAATTGTTAAATTGTTTTATTGTTGATTTTAGTTTGCGACGTTTGAGATTATTACAGGCCTTGAAGCTTTCCAAAATAAACCAATATTGATATTTGAGTGGATATGAGTTCCAAGTTCCACCTTTTACAATAAATTCAATTTTGTCAGCGGAGTGGCCATTGGATTCAAGCATTTCAATGCGTCTCTGCATTTGCTTATAAGGATCAAATGCAAG
>JAHJGG010000037.1 GCA_018824545.1 Patescibacteria group bacterium
CAATCTGATTGCGAGGAATAACTTCGTCTAGAACAGGAGAAATGGATCTCACTTGAGGTGGATCAAAATCAAAACCAGTATCTGTCTCAAATTCCCATAAATAATAGTTGGAACGCTGACCGTCAAATACTCCTACCTGATCACCTCCAGAGAGTACTGACTTCTTAATATTGTTATTTAACAAAACTGTATACCAAACTTGCTCTATATCATTGCCCAAATACTGAATCGGCCTAAAAATAAAACTATAGTAATTTCCTTCCGCGTCTGGCTCTGCCATGGCTGCTGCTGACAAATACGTCGGTGTAGCTTCATCATCCTCTGCCGGAGTCACATAAAGCTGTACGCTGGTAGTAATCAATTGGTCACAATCTGTCTCCCAATTTAGAGTATCGTCTTCAGCGACTTCTCTACAATCACCGAATATGCCATTGCCACTGGTATCTGTGATAATAGTAGATGGATCAACTGCTTCACGAAAAGTAACCGCAATCATTGTATTTCGCTTTACCCCTGTCTGGCTTCTCTCTGGATAATGATCTTCAATTATCCTACCCAATGCACCACTTCCTGAAAAAGATTCAAATATTGGAGCTGATGCAGAGCCTTCTCTATCAGATCCGCCTCCGCCGATTGCCCCAGTTAGAGCTTGCAAAATAAAATGAGTAATTGTAAAAGCTGACATAATTATTGCCAAACCTATTACAGCATTTATCAAAATCTTTTTGCCATTGGCTATTTTTTCTTCCTGCCCACCTGAAGTCATAATCACATACCCTGCATAAAGCACAATACACAAAGCCACAATACCCAATAGACCAAAGGCTGCTCTAATAATTCTAGCAATAATGACTCGGATATCAGTATTCACAAATCCAGCTGCATCCCCTACTGGTTGCAATTGAAAAGTATCTTGTGCCAAAACCTGTCCACCTGCAAAAATCAAAACACCAAAAAACATACTTACTCCTAGTATTGTAAGTAAAATTTTTATTTTATTTTTTTCATTGACAAGCTTCATGGTTGTTTTACAAATCTTGATTTTGAAACTCTAAATTCTAAATCCTAAAAAAAATTAAATTATAATACCAAGTATTTTAAATTTTTATTTTTGAAATTGTTTAAAGTTTAGGATTTAAGATTTAGTCTTTATTCTTTTTCCAAATATTTATTCAATAATCCCCGAACCTTGTCTCCATCTGCCTGTCCCTTTAACTCTTTCATAATAATTCCCATTGCCATGCCAAAATTCAAACTTTCCTTGGTTCCAAGCGGTTTCAATATTTGTCTCACTTTTTGCTCAATATCTTCGTCAGACAACTGATTTGGTAAATATTGAGATAAAAAATCGATCTCTGATTTGTTCTGTTTTACCAAGTCTGCTCTACCTCCTTTTTCAAAATCTAGAAGTGCATCTTTTGATTGGTTTACCATGATACGAATAACATCTTGCACCTCATCATCTGTTAGTTCTGATTGTTTTTTTATTTCTGCATTTTTGATAGCAGAAGACAACATACGCAAAATAGAGAGCTTTTCAGTCTCTTTATTTTTCATTGCATCTTGCTGTGCATGAACAACATCATTTGTGAGCGACATAAAAAAATAGTACTACATGTTGATAACATTATAGCACTATTTTTTTAAATTCACAACAAATTTTACTGTGTATATATATTTTGGAAAGGATAAACTTCTATCTACGATTGTCCTGTTCATCTTCGTCTTTAATCTTTCCAATTTTACGTAAATAATTTGTTTTGGATATCAAATTTACCTTTCTGATTGCACTAAAACGCTGTATATTTTTACTCTTTTTGGGAATAAAAAATTTTACCTTGCGAGCTTGTAGCAACCGACCTGACTGCATCCAACGCCTTTTTACTCGGCGCATAAAGGCATCAAATGATTCGCCTCTTTTTCTCTTTATATCTGACATTTGTGTTCACCTCCTCAGGTGATTAATTAATAATATTTTACTTACCCAGAGAATAACATTTTACCCGTTATTTGTCAAGATCTTGTACGGTTTACCTTCAAGGGTTACACTTGTGGACAAAAACTAAGGTATTTTTGGTATGGGGTCATGCCGTTCATGTTCTTACCTAGGTGTGGTCGTTCGTGGTTGTACCAGTTTGTATATTGAATAATTGTTTTCCATG
>JAHJGG010000038.1 GCA_018824545.1 Patescibacteria group bacterium
AAGATCTGAATTAATATCCCCTACTGCCAATTTGCCCGCAACTCCAGGATAATTGATATCCATTTCTGATATTGATTCTAATTTCTGGTCAAATTTACTAATTTTTAAATTCCTATCTTCAGAATATAGTGCCACCAAATTACCATTATCAATAGCAACAGATACTCCTGCATTATTTGATTCTGACAAATATTCTCCTTTTTCAACCCCATTTAAACTAAATAACAAAAAAACCTGCTTTGTTCCTCCATATTTTGGAGCCAAAACAACTTCTTGCCCAATACCCTCGAATATATCACCTACCAAAATTTCAAATGGACCTCTTTTATCTGTTTCCCACTGTCTAATGAGTGCAAAATCTTTGTTATAAAAAGTAACTACTGTTTTTTTGTTGACAGACGCGACAGTTACAAAATATTTTTGTCCATTATACTCATAACTAGTTATATCATCCAAATTTTGCAGAGCTGATTTTGAAATAAAATCTTCTGAACTAAAATCTGTATATTTTTCTTGTCTTTTCCCATCTTGAGATATTGTAATAATCCTTTCACTAGACTCTATTACTTGAGTAGGCTCGTCCTCAATTATTATTGTTGGCTCACGTGTCTCTGTGCCAGACCCTTTCCATTCGACTGCATATTGTACTGCCTTGTCAATCTGCAAAAGTCCTGCACCAAATAATTCAGCATAGACTACTTCGTCTTGACCTGGTGTGTGCTGTACTGTTTTTGTAAGAGCAGTGAAAATATCCAGAGGTTTCCATGTTGGCTGGATTGATTTTAGAAGTGCTGCGGCTCCGGATACCATTGGGGTTGAGAAAGAAGTTCCGTCCCAATCACCTCCATATGTATCTGGAAATCCATTGGTAGGAGAATATCGGAGAGTGCTTTGTATATTTACTCCTGGTGCAGTAATATCAACACAGTTTGATCCATAATTGGAAAACCGTGCCAAATGATGGTCTTCTGTAATTGCGCTCACTCCTAATACTTTTTCTATACTGTTACCAGCATCCAAACAAACTGGAGACATTGGATAATCATCCAAACTCAACATATTGTTGCCAGCTGCAGCAATTACAGATACACCACGATCATAGGCATAGCTAATAGCAGATGCGACATCTGTAGAATCCTCACTTCCTACCATGCTAATATTTATTATATGGGCTCCATTGTCTACTGCATAGCGAATAGCCTCATCCAATTTGTCCAAACTTCCATAACCTGTATTATCTATTACTTTTATATTCATGAGCTTTGCCTTCCAATTTATTCCAACTCCATCTTTTTTATTATTACCTACTGCGCCGATAATACCAGCAACAGCAGTGCCATGATTAAAAATTCCACTATTGCGTCCGCTATCTGTCAAATCAGATGGATCAGGTCGTGGATCATTATTACCTTTTGACTCTTCATCGCTTATATAACCATCGTAATTTGTATCTTCTATTACAAAATTCCACCCCCAAACATCGTCGATATAACCATTGCGATCGTCGTCAATACCATTGTCTGCTATCTCATCAATATTTTTCCAAGCATTACCAAACAAATCTGGATGAAAAGTATCAAAACCATTGTCAATTACTGCCACAACCACATTACTAGAGCCTGTTGTATAATCCCAGGCTTTATTTATACCCACATGAGTATATGCCCACTGTTCTGCATTTGGATCATTGCTAGTAAGCGCCTGTGACGCGACTGGAACTAACAAAAAAAATAAGCCAAATATACAAATTTGGGCTCTTGCCAAAAATCGCTCTAGGTATTGATTTTTTATCATAAATATAGTAATATTGGCTTATACTTTCATACCAAATTATACATCTATACATACAAAAAAGCAATTATGCGCTTTATATACAGGGTAAAACAATTCATTTTAATTCTAAGTGATTTATTTGGCTACACAATTGGGCTGTGGATAGCTCTTTTATTGCGTAGACTCACAATTCCTAGTGGAGAATATTTTTCTATTCATTTTAGAATATTTTTTATAATTTTTATATTTTGGATTATAATCAATTATATCAATGGTCTATATGACCTAGTAAGGGTAAAAAATACCAAAGAATCATATAGACGCTTACTAGAGGCTGGATTATTATCGCTTTTGGTTGGTGTAATATTCTTTTACCTAATTCCAGTTCAGACTATATCTGGAAATAAAATTCAAGTTGGCCAACTATCTCCAAAAACAATACTACTACTAAATGCATTGCTTGGTTATAGTATTGCTTGTTTATTTAGATATTTTTACAATATATTGATAGGAGAAAAAAAATTAAAAACTAATGTATTGTTTATTGGTTGCACACCTGAAGTAACAGAACTAATCCAAATATTAAAACAGCAGGCAGGCAAAGGTTACAGAGCAAAAGCAATTGTAGATGGCACCAATTGTGAAAAAGATGAAAGTCTAAAGGATGTAGATATATATCAAAATTTAAAAACAATTCGCCCAGCAATTACCAACCATGATATAGGTCTAGTAGTAATATCTCCTCATCTAAAACAAAATTCCGAGGTCTTGACTGAATTGTATGAATTACTTTTTTGGCCAGTGCAGATGGTAGATCTTGCATCATTTTATGAGCTAATTACAGGTCGTATTCCCCCTTCAACTTTTTCAGAAAGCTGGTTTTTGGATCACCTGCGAAACCAAGAACAACCACTTTATAATAAACTACGCGAGATCATGGATATAGTTAGTGGTATTATTTTGGGATTATTTTTTATTGTGTTATTTGTGCCAATTGCGCTTGCAATAAAAATTTCATCAACCGGACCAATATTTTTTATTCAAAAAAGAGTTGGTAAATTTGGTAAACCTTTTAAGATATATAAATTTCGCTCTATGTTTGCCTTGTCAGCTGATGGCAGTGCAGAAGTAAATGGTGCAGAATTTGCCAAAAAGAAAGACGTGAGAAAAACATCAGTAGGAAAAATATTGAGAATGCTACGCCTTGACGAACTTCCACAATTTCTAAATCTCTTGAAAAGAGACATCACACTTATTGGACCCAGGCCTGAGCGCCCAGAAATAGTCGAGACTCTGACAGAGAGAATGCCATACTACCCACTGCGACATATCATCCGACCAGGACTAACAGGGTGGGCAGTATTACATCAAAATTATTCTGATACTCTTGAAACTACTTTGCAAAAACTTCAATACGATTTGTACTATATCAAAAACAGATCGATAATTCTCGATATCTCCATTATTTTAAAGACGGTAAATGTAGTGATCCGTTTGAAAGGACAATAAGTTTGGAGAGTTATAAAGTTTATAAAGTTTTTAAAGTAGAAAGTTTATAGAGTAGAAAGTTTGGTGGAAAGTTTTTTAGAACATCGCAACAAAATAGACACCACTAATCTACAAACAAAGAAAGACTGGCAAGTCTTTCTTTGTTTAGTCTGGTTAAATTATCATCATGTATACAACTATTCGTCAATTAATACAAGCAATATAATGTGTACTTTCAACTTTAAAAACTTTATAACTTTACAAACTCATAACAAATGCATATCCTCTATCTCACTTCTCTTGCCGTGGAGTGCAACTTCTTCAACATGATAAGCGCCATTTCTAGGTGCATCCATAAAGCCTTGTACGGCCGCCTCTGCAAACCAGCCAGACTTTAGCCAATCAAATAGCCACTCATTGGTATAACGTGGGTCTTCTTGTTCTACTCCAGCCCCGATTGAATGAAGCCATGCTTTGTTAAATTCTTCTTGTGAACCAATCGTTGGTGCCATAATTATTGGAATACCTAGACCAGCATAAAAAGAAAGTTCGCTTGGTTTTGTCCACAGAATATCAGTAGTCAAAAGTGCCTCATTGAATTTTCTAAAATATTCCATTTTGTCTGGATCATAAATGATTTTTACCATTCCATCATGTAATTTTTCCAAATGCAATCTTTTTACCTCGCTCTCATAATAACGATAAACATCATTTCTAGATCCGGCTACCAAATTTAATTTTACTTTACCGTCATCTATTTCCTGATGTAAACTATCCAAAATAGTGAGCCCCATTGCTCTTTGTGCACCAGCCCCGCCTACAGCAAAACTAATAGTTATTGGATGTCCTGCATTGTCCATATGAGAATACTTCTTCCCAATCCTTTCTTCCAAAGTCTTCATGTACTTTTTTCTATATTTATGGTTTGGATCAAGATTACAGATACGACGACCTAGACTCTCCTTCAAAATACTAAAATTTTTGCCTCCGATATTTTCTTTTGGCAAAGGAAAACCTGTTACATAAATTTTTTCTGGTGCAATCCCATATTCAATCAATCTCTCCCTTACCCTTTTGTTTGGAGCAAGATAATTGATGCGTGTTTTTTCTGGATTCATAGGAACCCACGAACGAGAAATATCAGTATCAGTACAAATACAATAAATTTCTTCTTTGTAACCATGTTCTTCTGCAAAAAAAGCAATAGCAAAAAAAGAAGTAATAAGTGGCAAGGGTTTTTTGTTTAGATTGTCTATCAAATGTTTGCCCCAGCCTTTTTTTATCAATCGATAGATTGACCTTACTTGTATAATTGGATCAGACAGATCACGCCTCGGATAAAACGGCTCAATCCTCTGGAAATGATCCAAAATACCAAAAATCTTTTCACCAATCAAAGGTATCTTCTTCATGCGAGAAATCATTTCATATAACCTACGACTCCCCTCCCACATTCTTTGATCTTTTTTTGGGATACCTGGATATGTATTGGCAGAAATAATACTTTGCCCACTCCAACCGACTGGCGAAGCTGCAATATCTTTTAAAGGATAAACTGCCCGCTGATGACCATAGCCCATATCCACCGTTACTACGTATGCTTTTTTGTGAATTTTTTTCATAAAGTTTTGAATTTTTTTGAAGTTTATGATTTAGAATTATGAATTTGTTATATAGTATATCAAAAAAACAACTTCGGGGGAAGTTGTTTTTTTTTTGCAGGCCCACTCCGACTCGAACGGAGAACTCTGGTTTTGGAGACCAGCATTTTAGCCATTGAAACTATGGGCCCATTTTGTTTTTCCAAAAATTACCTTTTTTAAAAGTTTTTATACGATGACAATTTGAACATCGCACTCTACATTTACTAATTTCATTTTCTACCTTTGTAACAGAATAACAATTTCTAACCATCTGGGAAATACCCATATACTTTTCCTCTCCATGGTCAAAATCCAGCACGCGAATGTCACTATTTCCACAATCAACACAATGGTGTCTTTCTAGGTAATTTATGATAATCTTTCTCAATACCTGCGTTTGATTTGAATTCCATCTACGTGCCTTTAAAATATATTTTTCCTTATTTCTCTGATAGTGATCCTTTCTATACTGACCATGGCACTCCTTGCATAATGAATTTCGTAGCGCCTTTTTTCTATCCTTCCAATTAAAAACTTCTGAGGGTTTTTCTAATTTACATTTTGTGCATACTTTTTTCTCCATATACGTTATAGTATATCAAGCATGCACTCCAAATGCAATTTATTTTGGAGACCAATGTACTACCATTATACGACGCGCCCTTAACTTGAATTGTTGTAGGTATATTATAACAAAAATGACTGAAAGTCAATAATCAAAAACCACCCTCGCAGGCATTTTTTTATTCTTTCCCATTCCAACCATATTCGTAATATGTGGTACCACTTAGAACCTTCCCGATCGCATCTCTAATATATGGAACCATATTATCTGGCAAATTATTTATCGGAAAAAATTTTATTTCTTCGCACTTATCCGGTTCATTATTAATTAATTCTCCATCCCATTTTTTACAAACAACGTAAAACTGAATAAACTCTTTATCATTTTTTTCAACATTACTATGACAAACTGTTTTAATTTCAATATCTTCCGGCAAAATATCTACGCCAACTTCTTCTTTGGCCTCTCTCAACATAGCGCTAGTAACAGTTTCACCCCCATTCAGATGACCAGCCACTAGGCCATACAGCCCGGCTGAACTAATATTTTTCCTAAGCGATAACAAAATATTATCATCTTTTAAAAATAAAATATGAACAGAGGCTAATAATTTGAAGCGATCTTCATTCATAATTAAT
>JAHJGG010000039.1 GCA_018824545.1 Patescibacteria group bacterium
TCTATTCCCATACCAAAAGCAATGGTAGCGCAAATTACAGGAACCCGACCGTGAACAAAATCTTCTTGTACTTTTGATCTGTCGCTACTCCTCATACCTGCATGATAGTGTGCCGCACCAATACCTTCTTGCTGGAGTGCTTCTGCAACTTTTTCTGTTTGTTTTCGAGATAGACAATAAATAATACCAGCTTCTTGTTTGCGTTTTTTTACAAAATCAATAATTTTTGGGATGCGTTTTCTGCCTGGCAAGACTGTAAGCTCTAGATTTGGTCTGTCAAAACTAGAGATAAAAATTTTTGGATTATTTAGTGATAGCTGTCCCAATATATCTCTTCTAGTCAGCTTGTCTGCTGTCGCGGTAAGTGCAATAATTGGAATATTTGGGAAGTTTTGTTTTAATGTTTTTAGCTGTGTATATTCTTTTCTAAAGTCATGTCCCCAAGATGATATACAATGCGCTTCGTCTATTGCAAACAAACTCACTTCTAGATTTCGGAGAAAGTTTTGGAAATATGACGATACCATTTTTTCTGGAGACACATAGAGAAGTTTTATCTCGCCTTGCATGACTGCTTCTTCCACCTCTTTCATCTCGTCTTGCTCTATTGAGCTATTAATAAACCCGGCCTTGATTCCATTGCTAACGAGCGCCTCTACCTGGTCTTTCATAAGGGCAATAAGTGGGGAGACTACCACAGTTAATCCAGGGAGCACAGTTGCAGGGAGCTGATAACAGAGAGATTTTCCACCACCTGTTGGCATTAGAACTAGACAATCTTTTTTATCAAGGACAGCTTTAACAACCTCTTCCTGCATAGGAAGAAATTTGTTAAAGCCAAAGGCGTGTTTTAGTGATTGTTTTGCTTCTTTTGTGGTCATAGCATTGATTATACTGATGCGAGTGTCAGCCTTTGGCTGGGATTTAAACTGATACGAAAATTATTTAGAGCAACATAGTTTCAGCTTCTCTTCTCTCGTCATTTTCTTAATTTCCATCTCCCTCTTTGTGGCTTCTGATCGGTTTTTGTGTTTTTCATGAAAGACTACCTCGAAAGGTAGTCTAGCACGAACATATTTTGAGCCATTTCCTTCTCTGTGTGTCTCTATGCGGTGCCTTAAGTCTTTTGCAATTCCAGTATATAGTGAATCATCGGCGCATTTTAGGATGTAGAGGGTGTACATAGACAAATATTATACCATACAAAGTTTAGATGTAGTTTATCCACATTATATTGACAAAAGTAAATTATTATGCGATAATATGGTCAGAAGATAAGTCCTTAGGGTAAAGCTTTGTGGATGGGGTTCTCGTTCAGGAATCTCCAAGTGAAGCAAAGACACTCCCAAAAGGCTCTTTCAGAAAATCCGCCCTAAAGCGGGTTTTTGATTTGTAATAATCTAGAACCAAACTTGTCAAAAATTAATTCTGAATCACTAATGTATTCTTTATAAAAAGTGTTAGATACAAAATCAGCTAGTTCAACTAAAACATCCAAATAAGACGGGGTCATATAAAAGCGAGAATCAGTTCCTATAAATTCATTTTCTAAAAATCGGTTCATTTTTTCTTGAAATTTCCATGCCCCGATCAATCCTCTTTTGTGAGTGCGAGAATCTATATTGATATTTACTCGTTTATATTCATTTATTGAAAGTTGTTTCAATAAGCATTTGAGCATATTCAAGTAGACTTTCTCAAAATTAATTTTATCTTTATAAAAATATTCTTTAGGAGGAATTTCTTGAACTATTTGAAATACCGATAATCCTATTATGTCAAAACTAAAAAGCAAATCTAGAGCTTTTGGTCGCAAAGGTTCATATCGCTTGTCATTGGCATGAATTCTACCACGCGATACATATTTCTTTCTGATGCCCTTCCAACGTTTTCGTAGGGCTTTTTCATTCAACACAGCAAATCCATTAATGCTTATAAACATTTTGCCTTTGGATTTTTGAAGGTTGTAAGATTCGTCTAGGTAAATGTTCATGTAGATTTTTTTCACTTTTTGCACTATGTCAGTTTAGAGTTAACTGTCAGCGCATTTTAGGATGTAGAGGGTGTACATATAGAGGATTATAGCACAGATTTTTGGTGAAGGATTTGTCTCTTTCAATATTTTACTTCTGCTGGTACTTGAAAGATTTTTTCATCGCTTTCCAAAACACATCTCTCTGAATACAATGAGGATTTGTTCCATCACAATCCTTGTTTTGAAGAAGATTTTGATAATGCGCATAGGTGTGGCTGTCTTCATATCGATAAGGATCATCCTGTAGATTTTTTGTGACTGCCTCATGTGCTTTGTCGACATCACCACCGGCTTTGGAGAGCTCTTCTTCCATGCCAAGATTGTATGCGCGAACCAGTCCACGGAATTCAGCCGACTTTGCTTCTTTTTTTACAGTATCGATTGCTTCTCCTAAAATTGCAGTTACTGGGCCAGCAGCATCTGACTCAACAAGATCCAACAGCTCTCCGAAAGCTGCCTTCTTGGCTTCATCCATAGCCTTATCATAAACTTGACCTTTGATATATTCTTTAATTCCTCCAGCTTCTCGATCAAAATCTTGCTGTTGTTGACTCAGACCTTTGTTAATCGCTTCTTGCCTCTCTAGCATCCTCTGATAAAATAGTAATGATTCGTCATATTTTTTTTCTTTTTCAGTCGGGTTGGCATTCCAGAATTTTAAATAATCCTTGGCATTGCCTAATTTCTCATTCCAACGAAGTTTAACGATTTCGGTATCATCCATATTTTCAATATCATTCTCGGGATTGTTTTTGTAAGCGAGCATGGCGCTTATGGTTTGGTACTCCTTGTCACTTAGTTTTTCTCCTTTTTCTCGCAAGCTATCATTCAGGGCTGTCAGAGAATTTTTGGTTTTTTCGTCTATTCTGCCAGCATAATAGTCTACCGCCGTCTGTTTGTTCATGGGGTCAGTAAGAGATTCATAATCACTCTTGTTTTTTTCACTCATTACGCCTAGATAGTCATTTCTTCTTTTTTCCAAATCATCCAACTGAGCTTGCAGGCCTGAGTCAGGATTGTTTTTTAGCTCTTCTTTGAGTAAGGCAATTTGATCGTCTATATTGATCACACTACCCGGATAAACTTTGGGACCAACTGCATCAATGCAGGCTTGCCTGTCTGCTCCAGAGAGCAAAGCGCAGCCACTAGGGTTGTCAAATTTGATTGAGGTGCTTAGAATGCATTCTTCTTTTGTATAAGAAAACATTCCACCTTCAATTTTGTTACAGACAGAGAGGTCACCAGTATTTTCGGCAATGCGCAGATAACACTTGTCTCTAGGTGGATTTGAACCAGAGTCTGCAAAGTCTTCACCTTTTATTTTTTCACAACCAGTAGTATCTCCCTCTTGGACCGCAGCATTTTGGAGACAGTGATCAGGATTATCAAAAAATTGGCAAGCCCATTCATTTATATTTCCAGTACAGCCTGATAAAAATATTGTCATGACAAGCAATGTTCCCGTAGTAACAATTTTTTTACTGGATCCTTTTTTTATTATCATTTTTATCAAGACTATTACTGCCCAAATCAAGATTAACCAAGCTAAAACTTTTGTAGTAGAGAGTAGTGGTCCTCCAATATAAAATATAATACCTCGAGCCATGTCTGTAAACTTGTTTTCAAAAAAAATAAGCTGTCTGGCAAAGAGATACCAAGGGAGTGTCATAAGCCCCGCCAAAAGAGGAAAAATAATAGTAAATTTTTTTAGTTTTAATTTTACTAAAATAAAATAAACAATATATCCTCCAATCATTGAAAGTAGTCCTAATATTAAACCCATGTAAACACTATATTTGGTAAAAATATCAATAAAACGGGGATCAGTAACACCGTCAAATTTTATAGTAACAAGGTCATATGCAAAAAAATAGAATAGACCACCAAAAATTAGCCAAAACAAAATCGGCATTAAGGCTGAATGAAGGTAGCATTTTCTTTGTTTTTTAGGTTTTTGGGCCTTCTCAGTTTCTTCAGTCTTAGTCTGTTCAACGGTAGGTTGATCTTCTTTTTCTAGAGTGTGATCTTGTGATTCTTCTTCATTTATATGTTCTTTTTCCATATATAATTTTAGGTTATTAATAAGATTATTCTTTTGGTACAACAAAAATTAAATAAAGGCCTAGAAATATTAAACCAAGCCCTAGATAGATAAAATAATTCGGTGAACTAAACCAGTTGGTTAGAAATGAGACTGTTTTGATGGCTAGGGTGATTAAGCCAATTATGAGTAGAATAATGCCAGCATTTTTAAAGTTGGCAGGAACAAAACCTGTCATGGATTTTTTCATATATTTATTTAAAAAAAATAATTTATTTCCGATAATGTTTTCCGATATGAGAAGTTTCGCACACTCCTTAAATTATTTCAATAATTGTGTTCGAAATTTTGGTGAGTGTGTAGCAACGAACCTCATATACTTTGCTATATGATGTTGTGCTAATTTTTTTACTCTAATTCATTTATTTTCTTTTCCCACCATGTTTTTACGGCTTTGGTGTGCGCATTTGGTCCCGCCTTCCTCAAAAACTCTAATTTCTCTTCAAACAATTTGTGATATTTTTTTAAGTTTTCGGGACTCTCTAATGCCCACAGATCATGCTTTAATACCAGCTTTTCTTTCTTCGTTAAAAATTTTGGATCAAGGTATCTATTTTCAGAAATATCAAAGTCTATAGGTAAAACTTGAAAATTATAATTTTTATCTAGCGTTTCTTTAGCAAGTCGTTTTATACGTTTTTCTCGAGTCTTTTCGCAGAAAATAAAAAGATTGGCTTTTTGTATTGCTTTCTTTTTTAGTGTCGCTCTGCAATTAAGAAAATTTTCTAATGTTGATAATGATGTTTTTTCTGGAACAAAAAGCCAATCTTTTGTGGTTTTCTTCAAAAATGGTCTTTTTGCAATATTTTTGAGTAGCTTTATCATTTCTGTGCCCTCTGTTCTTTTATATGGTTTGTACATGTCAGTTTTGCCACCACTGCAAATAATAACAGGGTTATCTATAGCATTTTTATTAACAAGGCCATAGATCTGATTAAAGACTATTTTTAGATAAAAATTATAATTTTCATCTTTGATGATATTCTTAGGAATTCCATACCCGAAAATTAAAAAAATATTCTTCATAATCGATTTAAAAAATTAGTACATTATCTAAAATGTTGCTGTGCACATTTTAGATAATGTACGCCGATATGCGAAGTTTTGGCCTTTTCTTTTCGTCCACAGATACCCCTTGACATATCCAGTATACATGATATAATTACTTCAGAAAAAGGCTTTTGGCAGTGGTTTATAAACCACAACGTCGAGAGACCCTTTTTTGTTTTTATACAGAATATTAGATATCTAATGGAAAAACCGAAATAAAA
>JAHJGG010000040.1 GCA_018824545.1 Patescibacteria group bacterium
CTCGTCACTGGATCTATTTTTCTATCTGGACAACTATCAAAAACTATAAAAAATTGACAAGACTCTTTAAATAGCTTATCCTGTAATTTGTATGTCAAAAACACTAGTGATTGTAGAGTCACCAACAAAAGCAAAAACTATTTCCAAATTTCTAGGAAAGGATTATCAGATAGAGTCTTCTTTTGGTCATGTTCGAGATTTGCCAAAAAGTAAAATGGGGATTGATATTGAAGGTGGCACCTTTGAACCACAATATGAATTAACAAAAGCAAAGGCTAATAACATAAAAAAACTAAAAGATGCAGCGAAAAAATGTAGTGAAATTATATTCGCAACTGATGAGGATCGCGAAGGTGAAGCCATATCTTGGCACTTGGCTTATATTTTAAAAATTGATCCAGCCAAAGCCAAACGCATTGCTTTTCATGAGATAACCAAGCATGCTATTGAAGAGGCACTATCAAAGCCACGCCATATAGACCAAAATTTGGTAGATGCCCAACAAGCTCGACGAGTACTCGATCGTCTTGTTGGATATGAACTATCCCCACTACTATGGAAAAAAGTTGCCCGAGGATTATCTGCTGGGCGTGTTCAATCTGTAGCAGTACGCCTTGTTGTTGAGAGAGAGCGCGAGATCAAAGCATTTATTTCAGAAGAGTACTGGTCTATTGCTGGCCAGTTTGAAAAGGAACATAAATTTTTGGCAAATCTTCATTCTATTAATAATAAAAATTTGAAGAAACTAGAAATAAAAAATGAAACACGTGTAAAAGAAATATTATCTGATTTAAAAAACGCTAAGTATACAATTTCAAACATTGAAAAAAAGGAAACCAAAAAGACTCCCCCACCTCCTTTTACTACATCAAGCTTACAACAGACTGCACATAATGCATGTGGATACTCTGCAAAACAAATCATGCGATTGGCACAACAACTTTACGAAGGTATTGATCTAGGCAGTGAAGGCCACGTCGGGCTCATTACCTATATGCGTACTGATTCATTATTTCTTTCAGAAAAATTTCTAGGTGAAACAAATGACTATGTAAAAAAACAATACGGCGACAAATATGCGCTGGACAAACCTCGTTTTTATAAAAATAAATCCAAAGGCGCTCAAGAGGCTCATGAAGCTATCAGGCCAACTGATCCGACTAGAAATCCAGAATCAATAGAAAAATATCTAGATCCACAACAGTACAAAATGTACTCCTTAATTTGGAAGCGAGCTCTCGCCACACAAATGAGTGAAGCACGTCTAAATAAGACAAACATTGATATTAATAACAAACAAAAACCAGAAGAGAAAAACAAACAATCAAATTACATGTTTAGAGCCAATGGCCAGACCATGATTTTTGATGGTTGGCTAAAGCTTTATCCAGACTTGGTAAAAGAAGAAATGTTACCAGAGTTAAAAAAAGATGAAGACATAGAATGCAAGGAATTAAAATCTGAACAACATTTTACAAAACCCCCAGCCAGATACTCTGATGCTACTTTGGTAAAAGCCCTAGAAGAATATGGCATAGGACGTCCTTCTACCTATGCACCAACCATTGCGACTATTGAAGCAAGAGAGTATGTCTTTCGAAATGATGACAAAAGACTAGAGCCAAACGATATTGCCATGGTAGTAAACGATCTCTTGGTAGAGCATTTTCCCAAAATTGTAGATTATGAATTTACTGCAAAAATGGAACAAAAATTCGATGATATTGAAGAAGGAAAAGAAGAATGGAAACCTATAATTAAAGAATTTTATGATCCTTTTCACAAAAATATTGAGACGAAGACCGAAGAACTTGATAAACAAGATGTTGTACACGCTCACGAAGTAGGTATTGACCCAAAATCTGGCAAACCAATTTCTGCACGAATTGGTCGCTTTGGCCCTTTTGTTCAACTTGGCACAAAAGATGATGAAGAAAAACCAACGTTTGCATCTCTTGAAAAAGGTATGAGTGTAGAAACTGTTACACTAGAACAAGCTCTCAAACTTCTTTCACTACCACGCACACTCGGTACTGACGCAGATGGAAACGAAGTATTTGCAGACAAGGGACGATATGGACCATATGTAAAGACAAATGGAATATTTTATTCTACCAAAGACAAAGATCCTTATAATATTGAACTCAAAGAAGCACTAGAAGTAATCAAGGAAGGCAAAGAAAAAGAAGCAAAAAAAACAATAAAAGAGTTTGATGGATCTGAAATAAAAATTTTGAATGGTCGCTACGGACCTTACATAACCGATGGAGAAAAGAATGGAAAGATGCCAAAAGAAATTGAGGATCCTGCAACTC
Source organism: Patescibacteria group bacterium (assembly GCA_018824545.1). Classification (GTDB taxonomy): domain Bacteria; phylum Patescibacteriota; class Patescibacteriia; order Magasanikbacterales; family UBA922; genus JAHJGG01. Next base: position 2,316 of record JAHJGG010000040.1, read on the forward strand.
TTACTCTAGAACAGTGTGAAGAAATAATGAAAGATGCCAAACCAGCAAGAAGAGGAAAAAAAACTACAAAAAACAAATAGGATAAATATGAAAAAAATAATATTTCCATGTTCACTGAAGAGACTAGGTCTAGTAAAACTAGTTATTAAAATAATTATTATTATAGCAATTGGACCTCTTTTTTTTACTCTCGTGTTATTGGGTATTGCAATCGCTTTATCTAAAATTTTACCTGATAATGAAATTATTAATAGTATTGTATCAGCTGTTGCCCTATTAACTACTTTTATAATTTTCAAGTACTTATTAGATAAATCTGTAGCTAAAACTATTTTTGAGATTGATTATAATGAAATAAAAATTTATGAGCAGATAATAAATTTCAAATTTTCAATTCAAGTGTATCATCCGACTGATAATATTGAAGCAATTTTCCCCAAACAAATACTCTCAACGAATGATTTCAGCTTATTTACAAAAAATAAATCAGGGGGCAAGAAAATTGAGCAACATACAATTATTCGATTTCAATCTCAGATGGGGCGTGTGGATGATTACTACATGACTAAAAATAAATTAGAATTATTATTAAAAGTTATTGAAGATCACAACTATAAAGTTACTGTTTTGGATAAACTACCAAACTAAAAAACTCGGGCAATCCCGAGTATTTTATTGTAGCGGCAGAGGTAACCTCTAACCAATGGTGATATGTAGGCCCTAGAACCGCTACGTTTAAATATTATCACAGAGGTAAACTCAATGCAACCAAAACCAATTTTTGCCAAAAGAAAAACCCCAGTCAAAGACGGGGATTTTTCTTTTGGTATAGGAAGTTATTCCTACATATCACAGATATATAATAGCACAATATTTATGTTTTGTCAAATTATGTAGTAAAAAAAGTGCTTTTTTAAATAATCAAAAAAAGCTAAAATTACGCTAAATATAGGAAAAAAACTTGCATAATCGCTCAAAATATGATACAAATATATAGTGATAAGCAAAAAGAATTTTGTCCATATGCCAGATGTAGAAATCAAGGAAACAATAGATTCCCTATTAAAACTAGTAAGCCTATATGCACCAAAAACTGATTTGGAACTTGTCAGGCTTGCTTATGATTTTGCTTTTGATGCACACAAGGATCAAATTCGAAAAACTGGTGAACCGTATATTGAGCACCCTTTGGCAGTCGCCCACATCTTAGCTGAGATGAGAATTGATCCAGTAATTGTTACTGCTGCCCTACTACACGACGTACCAGAAGATACTGAAGTAACTCTTGAAGAAATAGAAAAAAACTTTGGTTCAGAAATTGCCGGTTTAATTGCAGGCATTACAAAACTTGGAAAACTAAAATATCGTGGTGTGGAGCGTTATATAGAAAACTTAAGAAAGATGTTTGTAGCCATGGCAGAAGATGTTCGAGTGATAATTATCAAATTTGCTGACAGGATTCATAATCTGCAAACTTTGGATGCACTACCGCCTCAAAAACAGTATAGAATTGCCCTAGAGAGTCTAGAAATTTATGCACCTATTGCAAACCGCCTTGGCATGGATGAGATGAAAAGCCAGCTGGAGGATTTATCTTTTCGTTATGTATATCCAAAAGAATATCAGAGAATAAAAAATCTACGCGATGAAAAAATTAAAGGCATGGAATGTTATTTACCAGAAATAATTAACAAAGCTACAAATGAATTCAAAAAAGCAGGTATTACAATAAATGAAATCTACGGTCGCAATAAATGCTTGTATAGTTTTTATAGAAAACTAACCCGAAAAAATAATGATGCAAATAGTGTATATGACTTGGTCGCTGTAAGAATTATTGTCCCAACAGTAGCAGACTGTTATGCAACACTTGGCATTCTACATAATATTTGGAAACCAGTTAAAGGAAGAATAAAAGATTATATATCACAACCAAAACCAAATGGTTATAGATCTTTGCACACTACTGTATTTAGCGAAACTGGTAAAATTGTTGAGTTCCAAATTCGTACTGAAAAATTTAATGATGAAGCTCAATTTGGTGTAGCAGCTTATTGGCACTATGACCAAGAAGGAGCACACATGCCAAGAAAAGAAGTACGCTGGATAACAGAGCTAGCGGAATTACAAAAAGATATCTTACACAAACTGTCTGACCTCGAAGAAATTAAAGTAGATTTTTTACAATCACGTATTTTTGTATTTACTCCAAAGGGAGATGTTATTGATTTACCAGAAGGTGCTGTGCCAGTGGATTTTGCATATCACATCCATACTGATATTGGCAACAAGTGCACTGGAGCCAAAATAAATGAAAAAATGGTAAGTCTAGATACTGAACTAAAAAACGGTGACGTGATAGAAATTATTATGGATAAAAATAGAAAAGGCCCGAGTCAAGACTGGCTAAAGTTTACCAAAACTCATACTGCCCGCTCTAGAATTAAAGCTGCTCAGAAAAAATCGCTTACTGGCTGGCTAAGAGCTGTTTTGCCTAAGAAATAATTACACCAAGCCACTTAAGCACGTGAGCAAAGAAGCACAGAAAAGCACACGAGCACGATCGCACAAGAGTAAACACTGATTCCTTTATTCCAGACTAAAAAAATCGACGTAAGTCGATTTTTATGTTCTTGTGCTCACGTGCTTTTGTGCTCACGTGATAGCGTGCTCAAGTGATATCCCCAATCAATCTATCCAATTCCTCTCTAGAATAATAATCAATTACAATTGTACCACGCTCCCCTTTTTGGGTTATACGAACTTTAGTTCCAAGACTATCTTCTAGGAGTTGTTCCTTTGCTATTAAATTTGGATCTCTTCTTACAGAACCTTTTCGCGAGCCTTCGCCGTGAGTAGCCACTGCCCTTTCGACGTCTCTTACAGTCACTCTTTCACCAATCATACTTTTGTACATCATCATTTGTTCTTTCTCACTCTTTAGACTAAGAATTGCACGGGCCTTTCCTGTGGTTATTTGTTTATCAATTAATGCTTTTTGAATTTCTGTTGGCAAATCCAACAGTCTTATTGCGTTGGCTACGGCAGGACGACTCTTTCCAACTTGGTCCGCCACTTCTTGTTGAGTCAAATTAAATTCTTCAATCAATCTCTTGTAAGCAAAAGCTTCTTCAATTGGATCCAAATCCTGGCGCTGAATGTTTTCAATTAGAGCAAGCTCCAATTTTTCTTGTTGAGTTGCTCCTCGTACTATTGCTGGAATA
>JAHJGG010000041.1 GCA_018824545.1 Patescibacteria group bacterium
AAGAGAATATATTGATTACTACAATAACGAGAGACAACAATGGGATTTAAAAAAGATGACTCCTGTAGAATACAGAAATCATCTTTTATCAACTGCTTAACTGGTTTTTATTTCGTGTCTACTAAAGGGGGTACGGATCAAGCTGGCCGGTTTTTTTTAAAAAAATCCCGATCTGTCAAGATCGGGATTTACTCCTTATAAAGTCAGTGTCACTAGCCACATTGCTATAGCAGCAGAGACAGGCATTACGAAATTATCTTTTTTTCCAGAGATAGCTTCGAATACAACTGCAGTGAAACTACCAATGAGCGACATGGTGAAGTACTGATACCTACTGAAATCAATGAAAAGAGGTTCAGTCAAACAGAGGTCTATGTTCCAAATGAGAATAGAAATACCTATACATGTGATAAAGCCTGCTGTACATCCATCCCAGGATTTTCCTGTTGCAGGTCCTCTTCTGAAACGGCGTGAAGATGGTGCCTTCATGCCTATGTATTTAGCAGCAGGGTCGGCCGCCATGTAGGAGACCGCGAGTACTGCAATACCATCGGAGAACATAATGTAGCTCACGGAATAGCCTAGAATTACCCAGACCAAACTGCTAACTTTCCCTTTTTCTTTGTCTCGGTAGAGACGGTGGTAAAATTTGCGATGAAGCCATCCAAGAAGAAGGTACTTATCAAACCAGGCTAGTGCTTGTTCTGAATCCAGTCCATTCTTCATGATAGGATCCAACCAGTAAGCCCTGAGAATATCAAGTGTCAAGAGCCAATAGCCAGTGAGACATAGTCCATAGCCCATATCTCGAGGTGTCCGAAGTATTTGAAAAAGGATTATGGCCAAGAGTGGTGGTGAACAGTGGAAAAGCCCACGAGAAAGTTCACGCTTGCCTTCCCATTCTCCCCATGACTTGCGGAAGGCTTGCATGATTATCTCCTTGTTTATGTAAATGAACTAAGGAATTTATACCAGATTACAAAAAAAAAGGCAAATTTAAACTTGAGTTATTTGCGTTTTTAGAGTAGACTAATATCATTATGTCTACATCAATTGCCAAAAATACGAGTTTCATGACCATGGCATCAGTAGGACAAAAGATAATTGCTTTTGTTTATTTTGCGTTGATTGCTCGTCATATTGGTGCAGAGGGGACAGGTACTTATTTTTTTGCATTGGCTTATACTACAGTTTTTGTGGTTTTTGTAGACATGGGTTTTACCAATGTAATGGTACGTGAGGCAGCCAGAGTAAAAGACAAGTTACAGCTCTATTTTTCAACAGTACTTTCTGTCAAAATTTTGTTTGGGATTCTCAGCTATATAGCCGCAGTAGTAATTATTAATCTCATGGGTTATGGCAGTGAGGTAAAGAATTTAGTATATTTGTCTGGAGTCACCATGCTTTTTGATTCGTTTCATCTAAGTATTTATGGAACTTTGAGAGCAATAGGGGATTTACGCTGGGAATCAATTAGCTTGACTGGGAGTCAATTTTTGACACTGATATTAGGAACAATTTTTCTTTATGCAGGACTTCCAATCATTTTTTTAATTTTAGCTTTTACAATTTCTAGCTTAGTGAATGTTTGTTTTGCAATGTTCATTGCAGTTTATAAATATAAGTTAAAGTTAGTGCCCAAGTTTGACCGAGCTATCTTCTTTCATTTTGCCAAGATTGCTATCCCTTTTGCACTAGCTGCTATTTTTGCAAGAGTCTATTCTTATATTGATTCAATTCTACTCTCTCGCTTTTTGGGAAATGAGTCGGTCGGCTGGTATAGCATTGCACATAAAGTAACATTTGCATTTCAGTTTATTCCACTGGCACTGGTTGCTGCAATTTATCCTAGATTTAGTGAATATTTTGTTCATGACAAAAAGAAATTGGCATATATTTTTGAGAGATCAGTAAAATATTTATTGCTAATAGCATTTCCAATTGCAGTAGGTATATCACTTTTATCACAGGATCTTATTTTATTATTGTTTACAGAAGAATATCTAAAATCTATACTACCACTCCAAATTTTAATTACCAGCCTAGTATTTTCATTTGTTAGTTTTCCTATCGGAGCATTTCTCAATGCGAGTAATCGTCAGGTCACCCAGACAACGATAGTTGGGACAGTAATGGTAGTAAATATTATAATGAATCTTTTACTCATTCCTCATTTTGGAATTATCGGAGCTGCTATTTCTGCTTTGGTAGGTAATGTTCTTTTGGCACTTTTGGGATATTTGTTTGTTCCAAAAATAACCAAAATTTCACATTTATTTTTATTCAAAGCATTGTTACAAATCATGGTAGCGTCAGTTACAATGGGAATATTAGTATATATTACAAATCAGTATGCACACTTTATTTTTGCGATTCTGACTGGTGTATTGGTTTATCCCATTATGCTATTTGTAACTGGCGCAGTAAATAAAAAACAACTGGTTGAGGCATTATCATTGATTAAAAAATAGAACACAGATTTGACAGATTAAACGGATTCCCACAGATATATCTGTGTAGATATTGTCAGATCTGTTAAATCTGTGTTCCATATATTATCTTGTTCATATGAAAAAAACTCTAATAATAACCATGGAATACCCACCTTATGTTGGAGGCATCGCTGTTTATGTACACAATCTAGCAAGTGCCCTAGAAAAAGATAGTGTAGTTTTGCTCGCTCCAGTACAAAAAGATTCAGAAGAGTGGGATGCACAGGCTGGTTATAAAGTAATCCGCAAAAAAATGCTTTTTCCAAAATTGATCTGGCCAAGATGGATAAGATTGTATTTTCAAGTACGAAAAATTGTTAAGCAAGAAGAAATTGAGCTAATAATGATTCACCACGTATTACCAGTAGGTTATATAGGAATATTAATACAAAAATTGAGAAAAATTCCATTCCTTTTGTTTTCTCACGGAACAGATCTAGCTGTAGGAACAAAAAATGGATGGAAGAAAAAAATGGTAACCTGGATTTCAAAAAATTCTGAACAAATTATTTTCAACAGCCACTCTTTGCAAGATCGATATTTGAAAGTCTTACCACAGTTTGAAAATAAGTCTTTTGTTTTGTATCCATGTCCAGAGCCAGATTTATTAGTATCTCCACCGAAAGAAGAAATTGATATTCTGCGTGCCAAATATGCACTAGAGGGAAAACAAGTAATTTTATCTGTATCTCGTCTCACAGATGGTAAGGGTTTTCCACACTTAGTCCGAATTATGCCAGAGATTTTGAAGCAAGCACCACACTTGGTGTGGATGATTATTGGAGACGGACCAAAAAAGGAAAAACTTGTTTCAGAAATTCAGGCCAATAATTTACAAAATGTAACAAGATTTTTGGGAGAAATACCACATGCAGAGTTAAAGAAATATTATTATCTAGCAGATTTATTTGTTTTGCTAACACACCCAGACGAGGGTCGTGAAGAGGGTTTGGGTTTGGTATTTTTGGAAGCTGCTGCAACAGGTTTGCCTTCAGTTGCTGGAAAGAGCGGTGGGGTGGAGGAGGCAGTTTTGAATGGAGAAACTGGAATGGTTTTGAATGTTCATACAGAAACAAGTTTAATTGTTGATGCGATTGTAAAGTTAGTTGTAGATAAAGAATATGCAAACAAGTTGGGTAGTCAGGCACAGGCTAGGATAAAAGCAGATTTTAATTGGGAGGGGCAGGTGAGGTTATTGGATAAGTGGATTCGTTAGTATGAATGATTTGATTAGCATAATTATACCAGTCTATAATCACAAAAAAGCGCTTGAGAGGGCTCTTGACTCTATTTTTTCGCAAACTTATAAAAATATTGAGGTGATTGTAATTGACGACGGGTCGAGTGAAGAATTAAGAATTAAGAATTATGAATTAAGAATGGTGAGACAAGAAAATAGAGGAGCTCCGTCGGCAAGGAATAGGGGTTTGGATCAAGCGAAAGGCGAGTATGTGATATTTTGGGATGCGGATGTGATTGGGGAGCCGGACATGCTGGAGAAGATGTACGACGCGCTGGAAAGTAATCCAGAGGTAAGTTTTGTTTATTCAAATTTTTACTTTGGTTATAAAAGTTTTAAACTTCAGCACTTCAACATAACAGCACTACAGCACGACAACTATATTCACTCGACGAGTTTGATACGTTACAAGGATGCAATAAAATGGGACGAATTATTGAAACGTTTTCAAGATTGGGATTATTTTCTTTCTCTGTCAGAGCAGGATAAAAAGGGAGTATGGATTGACGAGTATCTATTCAAAGTTCTTCCTGGTGGAACCATGAGTTCGTGGCTACCAAAATTTGCTTACAAAAAACCATGGAAGTATTTGCCATGGGTTAGTGGTAGGGTGAGGAAGTATGAGGATGATAGAGCCGTTATTTTTTTAAAACATTCGTTATAGAACAGAGATTCAACAGATTTTCACAGATAAATCTGTGTGGATCCATATAATCTGTTGAATCTGTGTTCTATTGTTCAATTCTATTAAAAATTCTATATAGAATATTGATTAGACGATCAAAAATATCCATTGGTTGGAGTGCAATCGCCAAAGTAAAGACAAAAAAGAAAATTCCAAAAACGTGAAATATTGCAGGGGATGTGATATTAATTATTAAAAAAGCAACAATAGAAGCTAGTAATCCAACATAGAAATCATGCCAATCAGGTGCATGATTTATTTTTTCTATTAATTTCCATATTGCAAAAAATATAAAAGAAACAAGTGCGAGAGATCCCAGTATTCCAAGCTCAACCATCATTTCCAGATATCCCCAGTCAAACTGGCGGGTCGTAATTTGTTTGTAAGTAACAGTATTCAAAAAAGTAATAGAAGCTCCAAGTCCTTGACCTAAGATTGGGGCAGTTCCTATCATTTTTAGAGCTTCTGGAAATATCATAATGCGTGTGGCAGAGCTTTCTTCGATCCCAGGGCTTGCAATGCTAGATATTCGTATTCCAAATAGTTCCAAACCAAGAGATTTGCCACCGCTCGAGATCAAAAATAAGCTTGTAAAAATTAAAAAAATTAAGCCAAGGGTCGTAGTAGAAATTATGAACCAGCGTTTCCAAAGATGCTTATATTTCAATACAATCAAACCTACAATAATGGCGACAAAATAAATTCTTGATAAATTTATAACCAAAATAATACTTGCCAGAAATAATAAAAAGCGCCACATCTTGTGGTGTTTTTCATCACGCATCAAAAGCGAGGAGATAATCAAAATTATTGGAGTAATTAATAAGTGTTCGGGTAAGACGACACGAAAAAATCCTGCACCCATATTTGTAATTTTGCCCATTGATACATCACGAAACCATTTGTAAAAAGGTTCTTGTAATTCTACAATTCCTGTCGAAAATAAAATAAAAGTAAATAATGAAAAAACAGCTGAACTAATTAGAAATACAATCAAAAGGCGGATAAAATATTCCTGTGTTTTTGGTTTGGATAGCAGGTGGTATGCAGGGAAGAGTAATGGAAGATATAAAAAAGGTATAAGGTCTTGAATAATTGAAACTACTGCGTGATCATATCTAATGCCAGAAATAATTGAAATAATGAGAAACAAATAAAATACAAAGAGAATTATTGAGAATTTTTTATTTAAGTCTATGTTTTGTAACAATTTTTGATTGCCAATAGCATATAGTGTCCAGAGCAAGATAAAAGTAATAATAAGTAGGGCTCGAATAGAAAGATTGATAAATTCTAGATAGTGTCCTGACCCGCCAAGAAATAATTCACCAAGTACTAAATAAAATGCCCAGTCCGGATTTTTGAAATACAAAATTCCAAGAGTCATCAAAATTAAAAAAACCAGGATAGCCTGGATTATCATTTGGTCTACAAGTAAAAAAGATAATGCTCTAATTCCGAAGAATATTAAAAACATGACAGGCACTTGCCAGTTTTGAAAAATTGATTTTGATGTGAGGGTTGATTGCATAATAGAACACAGATCTAAAGGATTAATCAGATATGCACAGATTAATCTGTGAAAATCCGTCCGATCATTTCAATCTGTGTTCTATAATCCTAATAATTGATCATGAATATGAGTATTTCCGTTCAAAAAAGTTTTTACACGCATCACTCCTTTTCCTTCTAGTTGCAATTCAATAACTTCAATACAATTTCTACAACAACCAATATAAATATTATTATCTTCCACCAGAACCTTACCGGGTTCAAAATTTTTGTTAGCTATTTTAATTTTGAATAATTTCAAACGCTTGCCATCCCATGTGGTCCAAACACCAGGCCAAGGTGTTAATCCTCGATATTGATTATAGATCTCTTCTGCAGTTCTGGTCCAGTCAATCTTTCCATCCTCACGAGTAAACTGTCTGCAGTTCGTAGTATTTGAATCATCCTGAGGAATGGCCTCAAGTTTACCTGAGATGTAGTCTGGGATAGCCTCCAGAAGGGCTCCTGATGCGATTTGAGCCAGTTTTAGCTCTAATTGTGGATAAGTATCATTCTCGTCTATTTTGAGTGTTTTTTGAAGGATTATTGGGCCAGTATCGAGTCCTGCGTCCATCTTCATAATTGTGACTCCTGTCTCAGTTTCCCCGTTTATTAATGCTGACTGAATAGGGGAGGCACCACGGTATTTTGGAAGTAAGGAAGTGTGGACATTAAGGATACCGTGCTTTGGTGAATCTAGTATTTCCTTTGGTATCAGTAATCCGTATTGAGCGGTCACTCCTATGGTATAAGGCGTAAGGTCTAAGGCATAAGATTTTAGATTCTCAGGTTGAGAAATTTCAATATTATATTTAAGAGCTAATTTCTTAATAGGAGATTGCTGAAGTTCTTTTTTTCTACCTACGGGCTTGTCTGGCTGTGTGATGACTAAGTCAACCGAAATTTGAGGATCATCAATTAGAGTTTGCAGAATTGTTACAGCGAAGTCGTGAGTGCCGAAGAAGATGGTTTTTATAGACATAATAATTTATCCACAATATTAGTTTGACTAAAAACTAGCAAAGTGCTAATATGTTTTAACTAAGCGCAAATGGTCAATCGCTAAACCTAGCAGGAGGCACGACTAACCGTGGGTAATAGGGATGGTCACCCCGTATGCATCTAGATATCACAACTGACCAAACTCGCTATTTACATGCGACCCTCGGAACCTTAAGTATTGCCGCTCCACACCCGATGAATATCTATCTCAGAATACAAGAGCTAGAAAAGGGTCTGGAGCGGCTCTTTTTTTATTTCTAAATTTCTGATTTTGATTTTTTCTCCTCTTCTTCTGCAAGATACAAACCCTTTGCCTTATCAATAAAAAGAATACCGTCCAAATGATCTATTTCATGTTGGATAACGCGTGCAAAAAAGTTTGAGGCAGGAAAGGAAAGTTTATTACCTTTTTCATCCAATGCTTCTACATGAATATTTCTCCAACGTTTTACTTTTCCATATGTATGTGGGACAGATAGACAGCCTTCCACATCAACAAATTTTCGACGGCTAGTTTTTTCCCATGTAGGATTTATTAATATCAAATCTTTATCACCCACAGCCTCTTTGCCGACAACACAAATACGAATATTCTGTCCTACTTGTGGAGCAGCCAGTCCTATGCCATCAGTATCATACATAGTTGGAATCATTTTTTTTATAAATTCCTGAGTAACTGATTTCAACAAAAAATCACGATCTATTTCTAAAGATCGTTTTCTTAATATTTCATTTGGCTCGGTAATTATGTTTAGCATAAGTGTAATGGAACACAGATTTAACGGATATAACGGATTCCCACAGATATATCTGTGTAGATCTTGTCAGATTTGTTAAATCTGTGTTCTATAGGACTATAGAATTTATCAGAAAACAATCAATTTGTCAACCTTAATCTTTCTTCCATTCTTTTTTGGCATGAGTCTTTCTGTCTGGTTTTTCATCAGTTTTTTTTAGTACTTCCCGTTGCTCTTTTTCCCACTGCCATTTTTCTTCTTTCCTTTTCCATGTCTCAAGTCTTTTTGGTACATCAAAAACTTTTTCAAGTTGCCATCTTTCTTTGCCAGAAACTGATTTTTGACTCCAATATAACCAAAATTCTCTGAGTACTGATTTTGCATACAGACTCTCAAAAGGTCTCATCTGATTTTCCAAATTTCTCGTCTCTGTTATTTTGGTTTGACGAGGTTTTTTTGGCTTTGGTTGGATATTTTTGAGCAAAGTCTCTATTTTATCCAAGCGCTCAGTAATAATATTAAATTGTTTTAAATGCATAAAAAAAGAATCATGAATTATGTATTATGAATTATGCCAATAATGATTGGGTATAGAATATTTCATAATTCTTAATTCATAATTCATTCGTCTAGAATACAAAATTACCCACCAAATATCCCACTCCAAATGGAGCTTCGTAGGAATAATTTTTAAAAGTAAATTTCATGTTTTTTATAATGCCAAGCATGATCAAAAGTGAACGATAAGCACACTCTTGAGAATTTTTTACTATATCCTCATCTATCTGCAAAATACCAGGAACATTGTTGGCTTCAAGTAATTCGATCAACGTTTTATCAAACATCTCTGAATCTTTGTGAAATCCACCAGGAGCATCTGTTTTTAGGGCATGAGAAAGATCACCAGACGCAATTACTGCGACTCTTTTGTCTGTTTCCATTATAATATCTTTCAAAAATTCTCCAAATTCAATATGTTTTCTTTTGGGTAAATTGGAGTAGCCAACTGGTAGAATTTTTATATTCTGTAGATGCTCAGTCAACAAAAAAAGAGGAACTGTTGATCCATGATCCAATTTGTCTTCACTAATTAATCGAACAGGCAGATCAGTTGGATTTGCCTTGTGTGATATATTAGCTCCTAGTATTGGGGATCCTTCCCATTCTCGTTTTGTATTTAGGTCTCCAAACTCTGCAAAATCAGAATAAAAGTTTGTGTGTGCATTTACAGAAAAAGCATCAGAAAAAACAGATCCGTGAGGAGATATAATAATAATTAATTGCGGTTTTGCAATATAAAGATCCTGCTCTAACTGAAGAAGCGAATCTTTTGTTTTTTGAATTTTTTCAATCTCATCTTTTCCAATATTTGGAATCAGTAGAGGAGGATGGGGGACGATTGCAGAAAATACGAGGGACATACGATTTAAATTAATCTAATTATTTTAATTAATCTAAAAATAATCGATAACCAATATTTAATAATGAATTAAGATTTAGAATTTATCCAAAGTCCATTCAAGCAGCGCTTCTGGATCATCAAATCTGTGTTCATAATCTGGATTACCCATAGTTACTAGAACGAATTGTTTGTGGTCAGAATTACGCTCTATCCACATGGTAAGACCAGAACCAGCTTCGTCCAGATACCCGGTTTTGCTAGCAATGATCGTGTAATTATTGTGAGTAGTTCTAGCAAGCTTGTTGCTGTGAATGTCCGAATGGTCTGGATCATTATTCAAATCCAAAATTTCAGTATATTCATAACTTGGCTTACTCATGTGTTCTTGCATTATTACATTTTTTGTTGAGTTTACAAATATTGTCAAGTATTCACGTGCAGTACTAACATTTTCTAAGCTAGTTCCAGCTGGTTCAACAAATTTTGTTTTCACAAGACCCCACCCAATTACCTGGTTATTCATTTTAGTAATAAATGCGTCCTCTCCATCAGAAATATTTGATACCAACATGCGAGCAGGAGTATTGAGAGAAGATATTAGTAATGCATCCAATAAATCACTATTTTTTATTTTTTC
>JAHJGG010000042.1 GCA_018824545.1 Patescibacteria group bacterium
GAGCGACTAATGTCTTCTCGTTCCTCCAATGTTAATCTTTTATATTTATTCATAGAAGTCCAACGTATCATATTTGGCACTTCGTGCCAAAAGTGTTGCGTTAGATTCTAGAGCCCAACAAATATGAATTCAGGATTTATTTTAATTAATAAACCAAAAGATTGGACCAGCCACGATGTGGTTGGTTATTTGAGAAAAGTAACAGGTATAAAAAAGATCGGGCATGCTGGAACCCTTGATCCATTTGCAACTGGCCTACTTATTGTCGGTATTGGTAGAGAGGCAACAAAACGACTAGATGAATTCAAGGCACTTAATAAGGGATATATAGCAACCTTGAGATTGGGTGCTACATCTGATACATATGATTCGACTGGAGAAATCAACAATCAAGGATCAACGATCAACGATCAAATTGATCAAAAAAAAATAAAATCATTACTAAAAACCTTCATAGGCAAACAAGAACAAATCCCCCCAATGTACTCTGCCAAAAAAGTTGGAGGCAAAAAACTATATGAATTGGCACGCAAGGGCATTGAAATTGATCGTAAACCATCGAAAATTGAAATACATCGATTCAAACTTATTGAATTCGATGAAAAATGTTATGTGATACGTGTCTCGTGTCTCGTGTCAACAGGAACCTACATCCGTACACTAGCTCATGATATTGGCCAAGCTCTGGGCTGTGGTGCATATTGTGAAGAGCTGGAGAGAACTAAAATTGGGAAATATTCAGTAAAAAAAGCACTGCGACCCAAAGAAGTAACACTAAAAAACATTGACAAATATCTCTTCGTTTGATATAAGTAATCTGGTTTTAGTTTTGTCTAAATCAAGAGGAGGTCACAATGCACGAAAATCAACGAGCAATCTTTCAAGGTCTGATTGAAGACAACCTGCGAGATGTCCCGGATCTCAAGCCCGGTCAAAACCTCATGGTCGTCATGTCGATCGGCATGAACGGCAAGTGCGTAGTTTTTGTGGAAAAACCGGTGATGCCCACTACCAGCCCCGCGGAAACCAAACCCGATGTTCCGTCAGCCGGCCTCTCCCTTCTCTTTCTGGGAAAAAAGTGGCAAGCGATGAATCCCACCGGAAAGAAGACTAGCAGCTAAACCAAATCAAGGAGGATCGGCGATCGAGTATATTTTTCTCTCTCGATCGCCCCTTTCAAAAGAACCTGATTGTGTCAGGTTTTTTTGTTTTTATCCAGTCTTGACAGATCTAGATTCTACTGTTATAATCAACTCACAAAATTATTTAATTAATAAAAAAGAAACATTGGGAACTGATAAAAATGATAGGAATATGAATGACAAAAGGACTAAACTAAGCGAAAAAACTGTTTTCTCAACATCATTAGTAACAAACGAAAACATTTCTTCTTCATACGAGTCTATTATAAAAGACTTTTTGTTGTCATCTCATAGAGCATAAATTCTTGTCTTCTATCGTTTTCTCAATAGTTTTGAGAATTTTTTAGTATGACAACAACTACACTTATAACTGCTATGGTTATTGGTATCTTGGGTCTTGCACTTGGTATTGTTACCGGTTATTTTTTGCGCAAGCAAATAGCTCAAGCCAAAGCTAATTCCATAGAAGCTATTGCTGAAAAGCGACTCATGGAGATTAAAAACAAAGAGAAGGATCTACTTCTCCAAGCAAAAGAACAATCAATAAAAATTATTGATGATGCAAAAAAAGAAGAAAATGAGCGTCGTAATGAAATACGCACATTGCAACAGCGAGTAGAAAAACGCGAAAACATGTTCGATCAAAAATTGATGGAATTTGAAGAAAGAAAAACAAAACTTCAAGGCAAGGTAGACGAGATTAAACTGATAAAAGAACGAATTGATAAGGCCAAAGAAGAAGTTTTTGAAAAACTTCAAACTGTTGCTGGATACACAAAAGAACAAGCAATGGAAGAACTCTTTTGTCGTCTAGAAGAAGAAGCAGGAGAAGAACTCTTGTCAAAAAAACTAAAACTAGACAGAATCAATTCAGACCAAATTGATATTGATGCTCGTGAACTCATAATTACTGCCATGCAGAGAACTGCATCCAACCACGCATCAGAAACTACTTCTACTTCTGTACCTCTTCCAAATGATGAAATGAAAGGACGTATCATTGGTAAAGATGGACGCAACATTAAGACAATAGAAAAATTAACAGGTTGTGAAATAATTATTGACGAAACTCCAGACATGTTATTGGTTTCTGGATTCTCACCTATTCGTCGTCGAGTTTGTTCAATTGCTATAAATAAATTGATCAAAGATGGTCGAATTCAACCTGCAAAAATAGAAGAAACAATAGAAGAAGCCAAAAAAGAACTCGCTCTTGATATCAAGAAAGCTGGAGACGAGGCTCTACACAAATTAGGAATTATAGGAATTGATCCAAAACTAATTTCTATTGTTGGTCGTTTGAAATATCGTACCAGCTATGGTCAAAATGTTTTGAACCATTCAATTGAAACTGCTTATTTGAGCGCACTAATTGCAGAAGAATTGGGACTTGATGTGGCACTTGCAAAAAAAGCTGGCTTTTTCCATGATATTGGAAAATCTGTTGATCAAGAAAGCCAGGGTACTCATCCAGAAATTGGATATACAATATTAAAGAAATTTGGATTGGACGAAGAAGTTGGTAAGGCTGCCCTTGAACATCATGAATCTAATCCAAGCACTATCATGGCAAGAATCGTACAGGTAGCAGATGCTATCTCTGCTTCTCGCGAAGGTGCTCGTCGTGATACATATGAAGAGTATGTAGCACGTTTGGAAGAACTGGAAAACACTGCCAAAGACTTCCCTGGTGTAGAGAAGGTGTACGCCATTCAAGCTGGCCGTGAAATCAGAGTATTTGTGACTCCAAGCGAAATAGATGATTACCAAGCTTATAACCTAGCCAAAGACATTGCCCGCAAGATCGAGGGAGAATTACAATATCCAGGGGAAATTAAAGTGACTTTGGTAAGGGAAACAAGGATTATTGAATACGCGAGATAAAAACACGAGTCACAAGACACATAGCACAAGCCAATTATAACTGTATGAAAGAAGAAGACTTCCATACAAGATTAAGGAGGCTCATTATTGAGTACATTCTTCTTGCCTACAAAATTCTCCAGAAATTCCCAAAAGATGAAATATATGGTATGACGTCTCAGTGTAAAAGAGCACTAGTTTCGATATTTCTAAACTATGTCGAAGGTTATTCAAGAATAAGCAAAGGTGTTACACGAAATTCTTATGAAATTTCTTATGGCTCTCTTCAGGAATCAATAGGCGTGTTTTTCTTAGCGACTCAACTTAATTTTATAGCCAAAGAGGAATACCTACCACTTTTTATTTGTAAAGAAGAAATTGGCAAAATGCTCTGGAAAACAATCCAAGGTGTAAAAAAAGACGAAGAATATAATAAAAAATGATTTGTGGTATGTGACTTGTGCCTTGTGATACTGTCCACAGGACAATATTTCGCTCTATTGACATAAATTTAAATATATGTTATACTCGTAGCATATTAATTAACCTAATTCTAGGTAAATATGCATTTAAATAAAGCCGCTCTAGCTGAGGCAGTTGCCAAAAAAGCAGGAGCTTCCAAAAAAGAGGCTGAAGATATGGTTGACGCATTTGTTTCTATTGTCATAAGCACTCTAAAAGATGGTGGTAGCGTAGGAATAGCTGGATTTGGCCAATTTAGCGCCAAAACTCGTGCTGGACGTGTGGGTGTAAATCCACAAAATCCAACTGAGAAGATCGACATTCCGCCAGTTACTGTACCCAAGTTCAAAGCAGGTCTTGCTCTAAAAAAGGCCTTAAAAGAAGATAGAAGTGTATCTGCTCCAAAATCTGAGCCAGCTATCACAGAGAACGCCCCAGAGGCATCTCCAGCTGAACCAGCTCTAGAAGATACTAGAGAAGAAACCACTCAAATGTAAATTTCTTTTGAAAATAAAAAATCTCCTATGCGGGAGGTTTTTTATTTCAAACCCAGGATTGACAAGAGCTAAAAAATTGCTTATACTGCTGTTGTTTTCCTGGCCCGTTCGTCTAATGGTTAGGACGCTAGGTTCTCATCCTAGTA
>JAHJGG010000043.1 GCA_018824545.1 Patescibacteria group bacterium
ATCTTACCATTGAACATTTGTCTAATCTGGTAGTTACCTGTCCTATATTTACACCCCATTGTGATGCTGTGCTAACCAGTAAATTTGCAGAATTATGGGGCATCCCTGTTGCTTTGTTCGGAGTACTATATTATCTCTCAGTTTTTTTGTTACTAATGATAGTTAACTGGCAAGCACGTAATTTATTTTTTGTCATTTTGTTTATAGCTACTTTTTTTGGGTTTATTTTTTCCATAATACTAGTTTATATCCAAATTTGGGTTTTGTCTGCTGTCTGCGCTTATTGCATGTTATCAGCTGGCATTTCTATTTTGTTGTTTAGTTCTGATTTGGTATACATGTTGAAAGAAAAAATTAAGTGTGGGCAAATAGAACAGACTAATGATTCTACTCACGATTTATAAACAGAAAAATGTAGGGATGAATATGAGAAAAAAAATAGGTAATTATGAAGCTTGGGATATAAAAACGAGTGATTTTCCCAACCAAGGCTCAAAAAAAGATCAGCTAATTTTTTTGTTACAGTATGGCATTTTGGCACCGTCTAGTCACAATAGCCAGCCTTGGCGTTTTTCGGTTGAAGATAAGGCTATTATTGTCCACCCGGAAGACAAGCGCCATTTACCTATCGCTGATGAAGATAGGCGGTTAATGTATTTTGCCTTAGGTTGTATGGTAGAAAATTTAATAGTGGCGGCGGATTACTTTGGATTCGAGACAAAGATAACTTATTTATTTGATAAAGATGAGATTGTAAGAATTACTTTTGATAGAACAAAAGAGGTAGTAGAAAATAAGGAACATCTGATTCATGCGATTCCAAAAAGAAGAACAAACCGCAATAAGTATGATGCACAAACGGTAGACGAAAGTTTTGTGGAATGGTTAAATAGTTTGTCAACAGAAGATGTTTGTTTAAATATTATTTTGGATAAGGAACAAAAAAAGAGGATGGTTCATCTTAAAACCATGGCACGTATTCACGTTTTTGATAATAAACTTTTTCGTAAAGAACTAGTATGCTACAAAAGACACAATCTAACTCGTGCATACACAGGCATACCCGGTTTTACTATGGGTTTTCCTACCTGGGCATCTTTTTTTGCCGGCTTTGCTATAAAGAGAGTTAACGTGGCCAAGCTGGCAGCCAAAGGCGACGAAGAACTCCTTAAAGATTACAGCCCAATTTTTAGTTTTATTAGTGTTAAGGAAGACAAACCCAGCAGGTGGTTGGAGGCGGGTCGTTTGTTTGAAAAGATTGCTTTGGAAGCCGAGAAGAGGGGGTTGCAAACATCAGCTAGAGCTGTGCCAGCTTTTATTGATGAGTTTCAAAAGGAGTTGGGGGTCGGAGGTTACCCTTTAATTTTTTTTAGAGCTGGTTATACAAAAGAAATTCCTGGTCACAGCCCTAGATTGCCGATAGTAAAAACACTAAATAATTAATTTGGTTATGGAAATAACGGAAGAAATAAAGTCATTACCAGAATTTGATGATCACAAAAAAATATTTAGAATGGAAGATCTAAATACTGGCCTTTTGGGTTTTGTTGCCATTCATCGGATTCATGGCAAAAATCCTTCTTTGGGGGCAACTAGATTTTGGAGATATCAAGACGAAGCTGAAGCCTTGCGCGATGCTCTCCGACTTTCTCGATTGATGTCTTACAAATCAGCAGCTGCCGGGCTTCCTTATGGAGGGGCGAAAGCGGTTATAATGATAAGAGATGAAAATACTGGCAAAAGAGAGGAATTGTTTAAAGAGTACGCCAGACAGGTAAATAATTTACAAGGTAGTTTTGTAACTGGTTCTGATGTTGGGGTTTCGAAACAAGATTTGGAGGTAATGTCATTGGCAAGTCCGTATATCATCGGTACTGATATTAATGCCGGGTATTACACCGCCTTGGGAGTATTTTATGCGATAAAAAAAACACTCAAGCAAATTACAGGAGAAGAAGATTTGGCAGGTAGAAGTTTTGCTATTCAAGGGATGGGTAAAACCGGATTGGAGTTGCTTGATTTATTGTACAGTCAAGTTAGGCGGATTTTTGTGGCCGATATAAATAGCGACGTACTGAATGAATTAATTATAAAATATCCAGATATTACTATTGTGAATTCAAGCGATATACATAAACAGGCAGTGGATATTTTCTGTCCCTGTGCGTTAAGCCACAGTATCAATGAACAAACTATTGGTGAATTGAATTGTCGTGGTATTGTTGGCTCGGCCAATAACCAATTAAGCAAGGCGGAGTTGGGAGAATCGTTACTGGCGAAAGGAATTGTTTATGCTCCGGATTATGTGGCAAATGGAGGGGGTCTAATCAGCGTGGTTGACGAATTTAAAAACGGAAATCATCAGGACAGTCGCATCAAAGAAGCCCTACTACAGATCCCCAGAGCACTAGAGTTGATTTTTGGGGAAAGTAATAAATTAGGTCTATCTACAGTTGTCATCGCCGATGAACTGGCCTCAAAAGTTTTTAATAATTATTGATTTATGTCTTTGATAAAAGAATTTTACAACGATGTTACCGGTTTGTTGGATAAAATAAAAAAAAGCAAAGAGGATTATTGGGTAAAAAGAGGAGAAAAACAAGCACTCCGGCTTTTTCATGAGATGTATGCAAGAGTACCAGCCTATAAAGATTTTTTGCAGAAAAATGGAGTTAGGGCTGATAAAATTTCTGATATAAAAGATTTTGATTATATTCCTGCAACTGATAAAGATAATTATCTTAAGCAATATGATTATTCGGAATTGTGCTGGGACGGCAATTTTGAAAAACAACAATGGAAGTATGCTTCTACTTCGGGTTCGACCGGAGAACCTTTTTATTTTCCCCGCACTAGTTATCAAGATGAACAGTATGCATTATTGGCAGAAATGTATCTAAGGGATAATTTCAAAATCCAAGAACGAACCACGCTGTATGTTAATTGTTTTGGGTTGGGTGTGTGGATTGGTGGAATATTTACTCATGACGCTATTAGCAGGGTGGCGGAGAAGGGTAATTATTCCCTAAGTATAATCAGCCCAGGTACTAATATGGCGGAGGCAATCAAAACGATTAGACAGCTAGGTATTCATTATGACCAAGTGATAATAGGAGGTTATCCACCTTTGGTAAAGGACTTAATAGATGAAGGAATTAATGCTAATTTGGATTGGAAAAAATTTAATATCGGTATAATTTTTTCAGCCGAGGGTTTTCCCGAATCATTTCGTAAGTATGTGATAACAAAAGCGGGAATTAAAAATTATTATACTGGTACTTTGGACCACTATGGGACAGTAGATTTGGGAACAATGGCTCACGAGACTCCGCTTTGTGTATTTTTAAGACAAAAGAATATGGGTAATTTAAATTTGTTAAATCATTTTTTACCCAGTAAAAATAGACAACCTACTGTCGCTCAGTATATTCCTGAACTTTTCTTTTTTGAAGAAAAAGAAGGAAGTCTTTTTTGTTCGGCAGACAGTGGTTTGCCTCTAGTAAAGTATGATTTAAAAGATGTCGGTGGTATTTTTTCTTTTGATGAGTTGATAAAAAATGCAGGTGCTGATAATTTTGATTTACATCAAGAATGGAAAAAAGCTGGTATTGAAAATACCATTTGGCAGGTACCCTTTGTTTATGTGTACGAGAGACAAGATTTTACTGTGAGCCTATATGGAGCCAATGTCTATCCAGACTCTATTCGTAGAGTTTTGGAAAGTGACAAATTTAGTAGTTTTGTTACTGGTAAGACGACCTTAGTAATTAATTTTGACAATAAACAAAACCAATATTTGGAAGTAAATGTGGAATTAAAAAAGAATATTAAAGGAAATGACAAATTAAAAAATGATTTAGGCAAGCATATTGTTGATATATTGGTTAGAGAAAATTCAGAATACCGCAATTCATACGAAGCTGTTGGGAAGAGAGCAGAGCCAATAATAGTATTATCAAATTATCAGGATGAAAAGTTTTTTAAACCCGGCAGAAAACAAAAGTGGGTAGAACATAAATAATAATAAACCAATATGCAACTTAATCAACCTACCATATTTAGAGAAGGGGAATATACAGAAGAGGATTTGCTGAAATTTAAAAGAAAAGAAAAAATTTGGGAAGAGGTAGATATTTATTCGGATCAGCTAAGAGAGCTTTTTGAGATTCAAAATCCAAAATTAGCAATAGCACTGGATTTGGAAAATAAATTAAATGATTTTGTGAGATCAAAAGAACCTCTGATTTTGAAAGGTAATTGGGTTTTTTTTCCTTGGACAGGAAAAATTGTTCATATGCTCGGTGAAAAAGATTATTATGATTTACGCACCAATCGCAATAAATTATTAATTACAACAGAAGAACAAGAGAAGTTATACCAAACTACTGTTGGTGTTGTTGGTCTTTCAGTGGGTAGTAGTATCGTTAAGTGTTTGACCAGTAGTGCAATTGCCAATTCATTAAAATTGGCTGAATATGATATAATAGAAACAAGTAATTTAAATAGAATTCAGGCAGGAGTTGATAAAATTGGAAGAAAAAAGATGGATATACTGTGTCAACAAGTTTATGAGGTAAATCCTTATGCTAAATTATTTTTATATGCAGATGGTTTGGAAGAGAAAAATATCGATGAATTTTTGAGCGGAACTCCTAAGCCAAAATTAATTTTTGAAATTATTGATGATTTTGAGATGAAGATAAAATTAAGATTGGCTGCTCGAGAGGCGGGGGTCCCAGTGGTAATGTTTTCAAATTTGGGTGATAGAGTATTGGTTGATATTGAAAGATACGATTTGGATGATAAACTTTCCTTGTTTAATGGACTGTTGGGGGATTTACCTGAAAAGATGCTTGAGAATCCAGATAAAACAAATGAGAAAAAGAACGAGTATGCTGTAAAGCTGGCTGGCAAAGATAATATACCAGAAAGAGCGATTGATTCGGTGAAAAAAATAGGAGAAGAATTGGTTGGAAGGCCACAACTAATGAGTACCGTTAGCGTTGTAAGTGGATTGGCAACATATATAACAAGACGTATCATTCTTGGAGATACTAGTCTGAAAGGTAGAATTTTAATTAATTTTGATAATCTTTTTAAATAAATATAGTGTTGATTATGTCTGGAATTGACATACATTTTTTTTCCGTAGTGGTTGCAACGTTGACGATGGTGGGTTTGGGAATAATTGTTTTTTTCCACAATCGGAGAAGTCTAACAAATATTGTATTTTTTGGTTTAGCTTTTATTTTGAGTGCTTGGGGGCTACTAAATTTTGTGGCCATTAACAATCATACCTCTACGTTGTTTTGGATTAATATGGTGTTGTTGATAGCGGCTTTACAGGGTCCTATCTTTTTCTTTTTTATTTTTAATTTTCCTTCATCAACCAACAAACTAGGTTCTTTCTGGACAATTGCAGTTTTTATTTTAACTATTTTGAACGCAATAATTTCTCAATTTGTTTTTAGTGGATTCAAAATGGTAGATGGCAAGATTTTACCATTGCCCAATTGGCTAATTATAATTTTTGGTTTACTAAGTATTGGTTTTGTAATAGCTGGAGTAGAGCAACTGTTTAAAAAGTTTTTTCAATCAAAAGGAATTGAACGCAAACGGATTGGATATATTATGTCTGGTTTTGTGGTGATGTTTTTTTTGATAATAGTTTTTAATTTTATTGTGGTTAATTTTTTTAATAATGTAAATTTTATTTTATATTCATCTTTGTTTATATTGCCTTTTGTCGTTTTGACAGGTTACGCCATTTTAAAACACGGATTATTAGACGGAAAGGCTATTGCAACCGAGCTGTTGGTAATGATTTTGGTGATAGTACTTTTTATAGAGGGGATACTTTCTGGTTCGGTATCGAGTATCGTGTATAAAGTTATTTTCGCTGCTTTTGTGGGTTTTTTGGGGGTTCTGTTGGTGCGGAGTGTTTATCGTGAGGTACATCAGCGTCAAGAATTGGCACGGCTAACCCAAAGTCTTAAAAAAGCCAATACCCGCCTCAAAGAGCTCGATCAATTAAAGACAGAGTTTCTATCAATTGCCACCCATCAATTGCGTACCCCACTTTCGATTATTAAGGGTTACACCTCTCTACTTGACGAAGGTGCTTATGGGGTAGTAAACAAGCAACAAAAAGAAATATTTAATAATATTGACATAAGCAATGAGCGACTAATTAAACTTGTGGATGAATTCCTAAATGTTAGCCGAATTGAACAGGGTCGAACACAATATAGTTTTAAAGAGATGATATTACCTGAGATGGTCATGGGTGTTATTTCAGAATTAAAAGAAAAAGCAAATCTAAAAAATATAGAATTGGATTTAAAAATAGAAAAAGGAATTAACAAAATTGTGGCAGATGAAGATAGGCTGCGCCATTCTCTTTATAATTTTGTTGATAATGCTATTAAATATAGTCCTGCAAAATCGACTATTAAAATTTTTATTGAAAAAAAGAAATTTGGAATTCAGGCGCGCATAGTTGATAGTGGTGTGGGACTTGATGGCAAAGATTTAAAAAACTTATTCCAAAAGTTTTATAGATCATTACATGTCTCCAATGAAGTGCAGGGGACTGGTCTAGGACTTTTTGTTGTAAAACAATTTATAGAAGCTCACAAAGGTAAGGTCTGGGCCAAAAGTAATGGGATTGGAAAAGGAAGTGAATTTGGTTTTTGGATACCAGCGAAGGCAAAATCTAAAAGCAAAAAATCCATATCCAAAGAGCGCCCCTCTACAGTGAAAGCAAAGAGTTAATAAAGATAAAATTGACAAGCAATGCTAAACTTAGACATGCTAACTTTTTATCACAAGACTTGCCAATTTTGATAAAATTTTGTATTATAACTTCTATATAAATAATCAATATTAAGCTAATAATAAAAAGACTATGTTTACCAAACCATCTATCGATTTGTCAACATCTATAAAAAATGAACATCAGGAGTCTTCTGTTCATGATGATGTCGAGACAGTGGTAGGACCTTCTGTTACAGTAGAGGGTGATTTTGCTTCTGAGGGCAGAATTTTGGTAAAAGGTACTGTCTGTGGTAGTGTTGCTACGAGTAAGCTTCTTACTGTTGAGGTGGGTGCAAAGATTTTGGCAAAT
>JAHJGG010000044.1 GCA_018824545.1 Patescibacteria group bacterium
GCTCGCGTTGAAGGGGTTAATCTAAAATCTATAATCTAAAAATCTAATTCTGTGTTGTGCGATTTAATCATTTTTCAAAAGACATACGATTTTCTATTTTGGATAAAACCAACGGTGCAGAGATTCGCGAAAGCGCATAAAGTTGATTTTTCAAGTATTGTTCCAAAGGAAGCGTCAGAGGTCCTATTAAGAGTAACCGGAATAAGAAGTACTTATGGGGTTTTATATTTGTATTTAGATTCTGGTGGCACTAAAAACCTACGCGCTTGGGAAATAGGAGGGTCAAGTCTTAGTAATACGAGAGGCGAGACTATGGTTTGGCCTTTACACTCAACACCTGCCACGAGTCTCTATTACAAATGGAACGATGCACCGAGTTCTGGTGCCTATGTTGGTGGTCATGGATTTCGTATGAACTATTAATAACTTGTAGAATTAGAGAATCAAAATAATTTTTCAATAATTTTTTTCTATTTTACATTATAAATTTTACTATGCGAAGCAAAACAAAACTATTTTTTTCAATCATCACAGCTGTTGTTTTTTTAACTTTTTCCACCTCGCCTGTGTCAGCTAGCAATGATGTTACAGTAGACCCTGGAGGATTATCACTGTACTTGTCAGATTTGAGCCAAAGTTATACGCTTTCTGCGGGCGACACTTTTTCTGCGGTAGTGATAAATACCGGAACTTTTGTTTTTTCGGTAGAGGCGAGTTCTAGTTTTACTCTTACTTCGGCAGATGATAGTGATTTTGTAGTTACTGGAAATACGGGCTGTACTGCTACCGAGACTTGTGGAGGATCCGAGTCTACACTGGTGATTAGTTGTGGAGCAGGTGTAACTTCACATGATATTACTGTTACACCGGGAGTGGCTGATTCATGCCAAGCTGATACCACAGAAGAAGAGGAGACAACTAACAATAGCGCGGCTCCGCCTCCGCCTGCTCCTTCTGCGCCAATAACCATTGCTCCGACTACTGCTGTGGTCAATGTGACCCCCAGCACCCCTGTTTCAGTTACAGTTGGCAACGTCTCCCATACAGTTACTGTCAGCGATCCAGTGAATGGACAGGTTACCATTACCATTGCTTCCAAACCACAAACTTTCACTCTTTCCGAAGGAGAAGAAAAATTGGTGGATACGGACGAAGACGGTGTGTATGATATTTTTGTCCGTTTGGATTCTATATCAGGTAATAATGCTGACCTTACTCTTGCCTCTATCCCAGACCTAGAGTTTTCTATCAATCAGGCATTATCACAAACAACCTCAAGAAGCGTTACTCTCTACTTCAATTCACCCGAAGCCACTCAAATGGCAGTGTCCAATGACATTGGTTTTGATGGTGTGTCTTACGAAGATTATACTGCTACCAAATCATGGACGCTTACTTCTGGCAATGGAGGAAAGACAGTCTATGTCAAGTTCAAAACCTCTGCTGGTGGAGTAAGGACAGTTTCTGACACGATTACTCTCTCTAGTCAGACCTGCCCCCTCACTCCAGAGTCAGTCTACAAACACACCCAATCAAACGCTGTCTACTACGTAACCCTAGACTGTACTAAACGAGCATTCACCAACCCTAATATCTTTTTTACCTACTTTGACTCTTGGTCTGATGTTCAAACAGTGACCAAAGCTACACTAGACTCTATATCTAACGATCTACTTGGTTTCATGCCTTATGGACCAAATTATGATCCCAAGTATGGAGCACTGGTCAAGATTGTCAAAGATCCCAAAGTTTATTTGTTGCTTGGCAATAACAAACATTGGATTACGGCTGAAGCAGTATTTAATGGACTTAATTATCCCTGGAATTGGATAGAAGATGTTGATTCAAGACTGCTGAATAAATATACTTCTGCTGGAGAAATTAGTTATACTGACCATCATCCAAATTACACTCTGATTAAATATGAAACAGATCCAAAAGTGTATAGATTGGAGCCTGATCCAAGTGATACTAATTTGCAAGTCAAGCGCTGGGTACCAAATGAAACTGTTTTTAATTCACTCAACTTTAGATGGGATAGAATTGTTACAGTATCAGATACAGAAGTATATGAGACAGGGGAAGATTTGAATGAATGAAGAATTATGAATTATGAATAAACCCGACCTGTTGGTCGGGTTTTGTTTTATAGATTATTTCGGTCGCGCCACCATAATTCAGGATTGTGTATTATGTATCGTCGAATATTATAATATGATTTTTGATCACGAATAATGTGATCATAAAATGAACGTTGCCAGACAAATGATATTGATCCGTTTTGATGAATCAATTTTGATGATGTGGTTTTGAATGCGCCAATTAATTCGGATATTGATTTAATTTTGGTTGGCGGGTCGTCGCGTTGAATTTCGTCGTGTTGGAACAGGTCGCGACCTGTCCCAACGGTGATTGTGTTATCACCATTTATGTCGTCAACGATATCATTGCGACGTGTCCGCACATCAACGATGGTATTATCATCATTTTTAACATCAATCAAATCGTCACGATATATCACCGTGTCGTTGTTGACGTTGTTGTGAACCGGGGATGGGTTGTTGTGCGATCCCGGATCGTTATTGACGTTGTTGTGAACCGGGGATGGGTTGTTGTGTGATCCCGGATCGTTATTGACGTTGTTGTGAACCGGGGACAGGTCGCGACCTGTCCCTACGGTGATTGTGTTGTCACCATTTATGTCGTCAACGATATCATTGCGACGTGTCAATGATATGTTGTTTGCGTTGGTTATATTGATGCAATCGTCCGGTACATTGGATGATCCATCAATCACAATTATTCCGTGTACATGATCCGGCATGACGATAAATGCGTCCAATCGAATATATGGATATTGTTGTGACAACCATTTCCATTGCCAATTAACAATTGATCCAAAACGGTTTACACACATAATTCCATTTTTTATATAACCGAAACAATTTTCATGATTTTTTGTGCAAATGGTTATGTAATACCAACCAAGCTGGGAATAATCATAACCCTGCCAACGATTTAATTTTCTATTTTTAATTTGTTTCATGTTTTTATTATAACAAAAAACCCATTCGCTGTGTTCGGCGTATGGGTTTTTTGGTATTTTAATGACTGTTTTTGGTTTTAGGACAGGTCGCGTGTGGACAGGACACAACACGTGTGGACAGGTCGCGACCTGTCCTTACGGGTTATTTTTTCAGAATTTCTTTCAAATATCTACCAGTCCAGCTCTTTGCAACTTTG
Organism: Patescibacteria group bacterium; assembly: GCA_018824545.1. Lineage (GTDB taxonomy): Bacteria > Patescibacteriota > Patescibacteriia > Magasanikbacterales > UBA922 > JAHJGG01. Next base: position 3,244 of record JAHJGG010000044.1, read on the forward strand.
GCAACGTCTTTTGGTGCGCCTTGGGCGACAACTTCACCACCGCGTTTGCCACCTTCGGGTCCTAGGTCAATGACCCAGTCAGATGATTTGATTACGTCTAGATTGTGTTCAATAATGAGAATTGTATTTCCTTTGTCTACTAGCTTGTGCAAAACATTAAGCAGTCTTTTGATATCATCAAAATGTAGTCCTGTAGTAGGTTCGTCCAGAATATACAAAGTCTTCCCAGTGGATCTACGGGAAAGCTCTGTTGCTAGTTTTATTCGTTGGGCCTCACCACCGGATAGAGTAGTGGCAGGCTGGCCTAGTTTGAGATACCCTAGACCTACTTCACGCAAAATATTTAGCTTGTCAGCAATGTTACTTGTATCATTAAAGAAAGTATAAGCTTCGTTTACTGTCATCTGGAGTACATCAGAAATATTTTTTTGTCGATAGTGAATTTCCAAAGCTTCTTTGGTATATCTTTTGCCATTGCACTCACTACATTCTACATATACATCAGTCAAAAATTGCATTGGAATACGAATATAGCCGTCACCTGCACATGCTTCACAACGTCCTCCACCTTTTACATTAAAACTAAACATTCCAGCAGAGAGCCCACGCATGCGAGCTTCTGGAACATTGGTAAATAGATCACGAATCGCAGTAAATACTCCAGTGTAAGTAGCAGGGTTACTACGAGGAGTTCTACCAATCGGGCGCTGGTCAATAGTAATTACTTTGTCAATATTGTTGACGCCAGTAATTTTTTTGTGCTCTCCTGGTTCTGCTTTGGACCGATAAAACTTTTTGTGTAGTGCGCGAGAAAGAATATTTGAAATCAAAGATGATTTACCAGATCCAGATACACCAGATACACAAATAAATTTACCTAGTGGAAATTTTACATCCAGATTTTTTAGGTTAAATACAGTAGCTCCAATAACTTCAATATTTTTGCCACTTCCTTTTTTGATCTTTTTTGGTGCAGATATTTTTTCTACTCCAGTCAGATATTGTCCGGTGAGAGAGTTCTTGTCTTTTTTGACAGAAGCTGGGGTGCCAGCTGATACGACCTCTCCACCCACTGCTCCAGCACCTGGTCCCATGTCAATAAGGTAGTCAGCTGATTCCATCATGGCGCTGTCGTGCTCTACTACTATTACTGTGTTTCCAGCGTCGCATAGTGCTCGCAAGGTTTCTATCAGCTTATCATTATCTTTTGGGTGCAGACCAATAGAAGGCTCGTCCAAAATATAGATAACGTCTGTCAGCCCTGTTGAAAGCTGGGTAGACAGACGAATTCGCTGTGCTTCTCCACCTGATAGGGTGGTGATAGAGCGATCAAGTGCAAGATAATAAAGCCCTACTTGAAGTAAGTTTTTTAGTCTTGTATTAATTTCTTTGGCAACTGGCATGGCGATACTAATTTGTCCAGAAGTTAGTTGTTTTTTGATTGGGTCTTTAGTTTTACTTTCTGCTAGTACTCCAAAAATTTTGTAAGCTTCCTCTACTGTCATTTCTACTACATCTGCAATTGACCATTCACCAATTTTTATAGACAAAGATTCTGATTTTAGTCTTTTCCCAAGGCAGACTGGACATATTTTTTCTCGCATATAACCTTCTATCTCTTTTCTAATATATTCTGATTCGGTTTCAGCATGGCGCTGAGTCAGATTTGGTACAATGCCTTCAAACTGAATTTTTTTGCTACCGACTTCGTAAACTTGTCCGTCTGTTCCATAAAACAATATGTCCATTACTTTACTCGGCAGATCTTTTACCGGAGTGTTTACAGAAAATCCGTGGCTATCAGCTACAACATTTAATAATTTTTGATAATGAGATTGGTTGCCAACAATTCTGGTCCAAGGTTGCACAGCTCCTTCGGCCAAAGTTAGTCTGGGGTTTGGAATAACAAGTTCTGCATCCACGTCTAGTGTGTATCCAAGTCCAGTACAACGAGGGCATGCACCATAAGGACTATTGAAACTAAAACTGCGTGGTTCTATATCTTCAAATTTGCGACCGCATGTTTGGCAAATAGGAAATAGGGTGTAAGTATTTTCGTCACCACTTTCTTCATTTACCACCACTATAGAACCATTGGACAGGTCAATTGCCTTATCAATTGGCATGCTCAAGTTTTGTTTTTTGATGTCACTAATCTTGGTAATAAGGAGTTCTATATCATAAACTTTATCTTTGTCAAAAGCATATTTTTTCAAATTGGTGAGTGTCATGAGTACACCATTCACTCGTACAGTGTCATACCCACTAGGCTCGATATGGGCGAGCAAATCTTTTGCCAATACTGTTCTACCGCTAATGAGCGGTGAGAGGATTAGTAGCTCCCCACCATCTCTACCCATTTTTCGGACTAGCTCTGTAATTTCTCCTACAGTGTGTTGCTGGACTGGTTTGTGGCAGTCTGGGCAATATTGTTTTCCAATGCGAGAAAATAATAGTCGCAACAAATCATATACTTCTGTACTAGTCCCCACTGTGGAGCGGGGATTTTGGGTAACATTTTTTTGGTCTATTGCAATGGTAGGCGAGAGCCCCTTTATCTCATCTACGTCCGGTTTGTCCTGCACTTCCATAAACTGGCGAGCGTATGCATTCAAGCTCTCGGCATATCTACGTTGACCCTCGGCGTAGATAGTATCAAAAGCCAAAGAAGACTTTCCTGAGCCGGAAAGTCCTGTAATTACAGTCAATTTGTTCTTTGGAATTTTGACGGAGACATTCTTTAGATTGTGGACGCGAGAGCCATTCACTTCGATGAATTTAGTAGACATAATGGTCAAAATTTATGAAGTAATTTTCAAACCATTAGTATAGAGAAGTTTTTTGATTATGTCAAGTCGTATTCAAGTTTTTAATTAAGACAGCTATCTGGATTGTCGGTACAATACTCTGCATAGCCGCATGCTGTAGTGTCATCATTGTCTGGACCATAGAAATCTTCCCAATCATAATCATCGCATCCCTTGTCTAATGCTTGGCAAATTGGAGTTCTTTGAGCCGAAGTTAAACCGCCTGCAGTGGATCTTCGACAGAATTGATATAGGACGCTGACTACATTGTGTAGTAGACCGCTGTAGCTGGATAAGTGTTGTGAGGGTGTATTAAAGGTTTCACAATAATCCTCTCCACCCAAAGATTCACAAGAATTGACAAGGGTTAAACAATTTTCCCAGTTTCCGGCTACGCATCCGTTTTCAAGACGTCTGGCGTCAGACACAGTCTCCTCAAAACCTGGTTCTTCTAGATTACATCCATCCCAAGTAAATCCGAACGGACTAAAAATTTGTTCAAGATCTTCTTCTTCAGTTGAATCATCAATATCTGCAAACCGGTAAACATCCAAATCAAGGTTTATGCCGGCTATAATTTCGTCTTTTTGGAGAAAATAACTATCAGGTACAAGGCGCAAGAGGCAATCTCGTTGGTTTTCATCCATAGATTCGTTGCCTAAATCAGTTGCCAGATTGCCTACTCTGCCGGCAAAGTGCTCTTCGCTGGTTGAGTCTCCGGTTTCATTCAGATGAAAGCCAAGCAAGTATCCTTTGAGACCACGTCTATTGTCGTCACAGAATACAGTACCAGTGTCCAAATCTGACGGCGAGGTTTCCATTGTGTAAAATTGACTGTAAGTGTTTTCATCTTTGAATTCGTCAGAATTTGGGAGGTTATTAATCGTGTGTATAATACCAACCTCTCCGGTATTACATACTGCATACAAGGCCTGGCCGCCGAAATTTTCAAAAAATAACAGGCCCTCCAACCAGGGCCAGCTCCAACCTTCGCCAAAAATTGTGTCAACGGCTCTTGTAACTGTGCCAGATTCAATAAAGTCAGTTAGAGGGCTACTACTGTATACATTACCTACTATATTTCCTCGTTCACAAGTGGGGGTCAAACTGCCAATTTTTTGCATGCAGGTCTGTGGACCAGAACTGTCACATTGTTTGCCTTCGCAAGTCTGGTCTCCACTAATATTAGAATAATAAGATTTGCCACAATCAGTTTGCTCAACTGTTAAGGAGGGATCTGCTGGATCTCCTTCTGCTGGTACTTCAGCAAAACGAACTGCCTCTCCTTGGATAGCATCACACCAGAGTGGGGCAATGCCTATAGGACGCAAGACCCAGTTTTGAGGAAGTCTAAGATTAACCAAAGCAGGATTAATAGTATTTAAAATAGTATAAGCACCAACAACCAAAAGTAATCCAATGATTGCTCTGGTAATTCTAGTGCGAGCCTTTCCAATAGTACTGGTATTGCCACCTGAGGTGATCCATTGAAATCCTGCTACAATGATCATAATAACAGCAAGAAGTCCGGCCACTCCGATTGAATATCTATATAAATATTGAAAATAATCAGCAATATCAGTAAAATCTGATTCACTACCGATTGAAATTTGGGTTTGTGCACGGCCATAAGGATTGCAAAATACCACCGCATCCCGTGTTCCATCACTTTTGAATATAGTTTTGCTACCTCCACAGGCAGCAATTACATCAGGATGACCCACAGCACTGCGGTACATAGAACTTTCCTCGGGAGGGGCAACTCCTTGGGCGGTAGCTTTGGTAACATGGTGTTCGATGCAATCAGTCTTCGGGTAGCACCTCAAATCAAGTGTAGCCAAAGCACTACTAGGCAAAAGCAAAGCAAAAGTAAAAATTAAGAAGAGGAATTTTTTCATAATTGTTTTTGTAATTGTGGCAAGATTATTTCATCCCATTTTTCTGGAGTCAGGGTGCCTTGGATTAATTTTTTGTTTAAAAGATAAGATGGTGTGCCAGCTACTCCAATATTTAGCCCGTCTTGAAAATCTTGTGCAATTTGGCTTCTATATTTTTCACTATCTAGACAAGTCTGAAAGCTATCCATCTCGAGCTCTAGACTACTGGCATAGTCGAGTAGAGACTGTCTGTCAAATATTTTGTTTTCAAAAAGTAGTTGGTAATATTCCCAAAATTTGTTTTGTTCATTGGCGCAGGCAGAAGCTAGAGCCGTGTCAAATCCATCTGCAAATTCTGTCTCAAGTGTAAAATATTTGTAAACAAACTGGATGGCTGGTTCATAGCGTGCACGAACATCTTCGAAACCAGAATAGGTTTCTTGACAAAATGGGCAACTAAAATCAATAAACATAATCATTTTTGTAGTTGCCTCTGGATTGCCGAAGACAGGACTATGGGGTCGGACAAGATTCTCTTTTGTTAGATCTGCTTCTGTTTCAAAACTAAGAAAAGTTGTCTCATCATTGGTGGAATGTGTGTTGAACTTTTTTTCTAGCTCTGTGGTATCGCCAAATTTTACACGAATTAAATAGTAAGAAAATATGATTGCAAAAATAACTACTGCAGATATAATAAAAGCAGTAATACTAATAAAAATTACTCCACTAACGGTTCTGTGAAATGGTATTTTTGAGGTTTTATTTGGCATAGAAAAAGTAAGATGATTAGACTTGGGATATTATACCATAAAACAGATAACAAATAACAGATAGCAGATAGCACGAGTCAGATAGCATATAACAAATATCATTTAATATGTGAAAAATACAAAAAATGTTATCTGTTATTTGTTATCTGTATTTTGTTGTGTTATAGACATAAACGATTTGTATATTATTGTTCAAGCTTGACATAATTAAACCTCTCGTATATAATATCGCCACTTAATTTATCCCTCATTTCTCACATTTTTTCCTCCCGAGAACCACTTCTCAGGGTCGTGGGAAAGAGGAAAAAGGAAAAATTTATGAAAACACCAACTATCGTGGAGATGCTACAGGCTGGTATCCATTTTGGACATCAGACTTCTCGTTGGCATCCAAAAATGAAGGAGTACATCTTTACAGAGCGCTCTGACATTCATGTGATTGATTTGGAAAAGGTCCAAGTTCAATTGAAAGAGGTATTGCCTCAAGTTAAGGCTTTGGCTGCAGAGGGTAAACAAATTTTGTTTATCTCAACCAAGCCACAAGCCAAAGAGATCGTAAAAGCTGCAGCAATAGATTGTGGCATGCCATATCTGGTAGAACGTTGGATCGGAGGACTTTTGACCAACTTTTCAGAGATCAGGAAATTGATCAAAAATTACATAGATCTTAATCGACAAAGAGATGAAGGAGAATTGGAACGTTATACAAAAAAAGAACAATTGGATATAGTTAAAAAGCTTGAGAAAAAGGAAGGATCTCTTGCTGGTCTTATTAGCTTGGACAAAATTCCAGACCTATTGTTTGTTCCATCAGTACAAAAAGAAAAAACCGCAGTTTTAGAAGCCAATAAAATGGATGTACCAATTATTGGAGTTTGTGATACCAATGCTGACCAGTCTAGAGCAGCTTATGTGATTCCTGGAAATGATGATGCTGTAAAATCTATTGAACTTATGTTGAATCTAGTATCCGGGGCAATAAAAGAAGGTAGAGAAGAATGGAACAAAAACAAAGCATCAATGGGTCAACAGGTAGATGGTAAGAATAAACCATCAAATACAAAAACTTCAGACGAAAAAAAAGAAGAGATCAAGAAGAGGTTGGATGAGAAGATGGCGAAGCAATAATGATTGAAACTAGAAACTAGAAACTTGAAACTAGAAACTTGAGTATGGAGGGCCAAAAGAAAAATTATATTGAGGTGTGGGATTTGGAAGCATATAAATTTGCGAGACAGTATAGTAAAAATGGTTGGAAGATTTATAAAACTTTAGATTGGCAAACAAAAAAGATTATGGGGGACCAGATGATTGAAAGTGTTGATTCTGTAGGAGCTAATATTGCCGAAGGATATGGTCGATTTCACTACTTGGATAAAAATAAATTCTATTATAATGGTAGAGGATCACTTCTGGAATCAAGACATTGGATCGGTTTGCTATTTGAACGTGAATTTATTTGCCAAGAGGAATTTAATCAGATGAAAGAATTGGCAGAAAATATTGAGTTTAAAATTAATAGTCTAATAAAGTCTCAACTAAATAGTAAAAAATTAGGGATAGGCAACTAGTGTAATTCAAATAGTTTCTATTTTCTTGTTTCTAATTTTAGTTAATTTAATTATATAGTAATAGTATATGAATATAAATTTAGAATTAATTACTAAACTTAGAGCCACTACCGGAGCCGGAATGCTGGATTGTAAAAAAGCTTTGGAAGAGGCACAAGGAAACTTTGATAATGCAATTGATATTTTGCGAAAAACTGGTGCTACAAAAGCTGCCAAGCGTGCTGACAAGATTGCTGCCGAAGGTATAGTTTTTAGCTATATCCATGCAGGTGGAAAAGTGGGCGTACTGGTAGAAATAAATTGTGAAACTGATTTTGTAGCCAAGACAGATAATTTTCAAAATTTGGCTAAAGATGTGGCAATGCACATTGCAGCCGCGGCACCAAAATGTCTTACTAGTGATGAAATTCCAGAAGAAGATATGAAAAGAGAAGAGGCAATTTATCGTGATCAGCTGAAAGCAGAAGGCAAGCCAGAAGATATGATTGAAAAGATTCTTGAGGGAAAGATGAGTAAATATTATGGTGAAGTTTGTCTTTTGAATCAGTCTTTTATAAAAGATGAAGACAAAACTATTGAGACTCTTCTTACAGAAAAATCTGCAGAGATTGGAGAAAAAATATCAATTCGCAGATTTACTCGGTATGAAATGGGAGAGGGGATAGAAAAGAAAGTACAGGATTTTGTAGCAGAGGTCCAGGAACAGCTTTAAGATCACTTTTGCTCGCAAGCACGCAAGCACATAAGCACATAAGTACATAAGTACATAAGCACTTAAGCACAATAGCACAAGAGCATTTAAGAACTAAAACAAAAAAACATCTGTCAAATTTGGCAGATGTTTTTTGATATGAAAATTAATTTATTAATCCACGCCACTTTAGTGGCGGTTGGCAGACTTTAGTCTGTAAATATGTAGTTAATCGTAGGAGCTAAAGCTCCTTGACCCCGACTAAAGTCGGGTA
>JAHJGG010000045.1 GCA_018824545.1 Patescibacteria group bacterium
AGTATTGGGAATTCAAGCATTGGTTTTGGTATTACTGTATCAGGTGTTTTTGAGGGGAATTACTGGTGAAAAAATAATGAAAATTTTATATCCGTCTGTTGATTTTCCTGGTGTTATTAATACTATGTTTTATGGCTTTGACTTGGGAGCACACCATGATATAATTTGGGCAGCAGTAGTTGGTCTCTGGCTGTTGATAGAGATCTATATGGGGCTTCGCAGAAAGAGTGGGCTCATAAAAGCAGATTTGGTGTATTTCATTCTTTTTCCTCTCACTGTTTTTATTGTTTTGTGGTGGTTACCAATGGCAAAGGCACTTTTTATTCTGACCTCAATGGTTTTCTCAGCTCTGGTAGGTCCTATATTACGTATAATGTTTAGTCCGAAGAAAAAACCTGTTTAGAAAATTTTTAATCATTGATTACACTGACAAGAATGGATTTAGACTGACACAAGTGAATTAAATTGGTTTAATTCCCCGATGCTCTGCATTGGAAAGGTGAATTCGAACAATGATTTACCAAAAGCTTTCTGCCAATATCTAGGGGATCTCCTCCAAGGGAGGACAGGTGTCCCGAGGATGGCGCAATTCATTTGGATTAAGTTTAACTAATTTTTATTAAGGTAAGAATATTTACTTCTTACCTAATATCTAATATCTAATACCTAATATCTAATACCTAATATTATGTCATCCCAATCTCTAGACAAGCTAATGTACTCGTTTGTAATGGAAGACGTACTCAAAGGTTTTTTTATTTATGTACCACCTGGGTATGTTGCTTGTGTATATGATTTGGGGCGTGGAGTTTTGAAAAAAGTATTAACTCCAGGACTTCATTTTAAGATTCCATTTTGGCAAAAGGCAAAACTTTTTAATACTCAAACATTGGAATATAGCATTTCTCGTGAGTTTAATATTAATAATGAAAAGGCAATGGGGGATATTCCTATTGCAGCTGTGACAGAAGATGGAAGGAGAATAGGGGTAGAGGGAACAATATTACTTCGCTTAGATGTACATCAGATTCCATCAATTTGGCAGACTATTGGGGAGGATTTTGTAGCGAAAATAATTAGACCTACTGTGAGGAGTCGTATTCGCATGGTAGCTAGTCGTTACAATTATGCTGATCTTATAGGTCAAAAGCGTGATTCTGTTGAAACAGAGCTAAAAAATGAACTTGAACGCATATTTTATCCTCGAGGTATCTATGTAGAAAATGTTCTATTGAGCGAAATTGGTGATATACAGGAGTATAGTAGGGTGGCTGAGGTGAAAGAGTAATTTTTGATTGTTGATTGCAGAATGCCGATTTTAGATTCGAGCCCGTCAATTTGGCGGGTTTTTTGTTATTGTGAAACTAGAAACTGGAAACTAGAAATTGAGAATAAAATTATCTTTATTTAGCAAAAAAAAAATAGAAAATAGAAACTATTCTTTAGTCTCTTGACAAAAACTTATCCACAGGGTATATTAGCACTCAACAATGATGAGTGCTAAAATAGATCATTATGAAAGAGCGCCATAAACAATTATTGCGATTAGTGGTCGAAAATTATATCCAAACAGGTTCTCCTGTCGGGTCAAAATTTTTGATTGAAAAAAGTGAACTTAATGTTAGCGCTGCCACAGTCCGTAATGAAATGAGGGATTTGGAAGATAGTGGTTTTCTTACTCACCCACATACTTCGGCAGGAAGAATCCCAACTGAACAAGGTTATGGTTATTATGTAGAAAACATAATGAAATCAGGGGATATAGAAAAAACCATAAAACAAGAAGTTGATGATTTGATAAAGCAAGATAATTATAAAGATAAAATAAAGTTACTTGGCAAGTTGGTTTCCAACCAGATTAACAATGCAGTGATTATTGCTTTTGGAGGAAAAAGCGTGTATTATACTGGCATTTCAAATTTGTTTTCCCAGCCAGAATTTCGTGATTATGCGCACACCATAGCTATTTCTAGTATTTTTGACAGGTGCGAAGAACAAATGGATGATTTGTATGAAATAGTGAAGGATAATAAGACAAGAATTTTGGTAGGTAGTAAAAATCCACTTGGTAATGCCTGTAGTATCCTCGCATGTCGGTTGAACAAAAATGATTTGTTTGTTATTTTGGGTCCGATGCGGATGGATTATTCCAATGGTTTGACTATGTTAAATTATATACAAGGTGCTATTTAATTAAATTTTTATGGGGAAGAAAAAGAAAGACAACGATCAGCGATCAACGATCAATGATCAATTAGAAAATGTGCAAACTGAAACAGTTGAGGAAGAAATTAAAGAGATAGAGGTTAACATTGATTATAAAGATAAGTGGTTGAGAGCGCAGGCCGATTATCAAAATTTGTTGAAGGAAACTGAAGCCAGACGAGC
>JAHJGG010000046.1 GCA_018824545.1 Patescibacteria group bacterium
GAGAATATATTGATTACTACAATAACGAGAGACAACAATGGGATTTAAAAAAGATGACTCCTGTAGAATACAGAAATCATCTTTTATCAACTGCTTAACTGGTTTTTATTTCGTGTCTACTAAAGGGGGTACGGATCATTGATCCGGTTTATTTTATTTTATAAGGTTTTATTTTGGAATATTTTTTGATAAGTTTTTCTAACGTAGTTTTAGTTAGTAATCCTTTCTGTGCTCCGATTTTTTGGATGACACCGGCAGCATTTGCAGTGCCCCATTGCATAGCTTCTGCTATTGGTTTGTCTTTTATGATGGCTGACAAAAAGCCACTAGTATATGCATCACCTGCTCCAGTTTTTGCTTTGGCTTTTAGAGGATAAATTGGCATGAAGTAAATATCTTTATCGTGCCCTGCAAAAGAACCTTTGATGCTATCGGTAATCACTATTGTTTTTACACCTTTTTGTAAGAAGGCTTGGCAGGTTTTTTTTATATTTTTCTTTTTTCCAACAATTTTATCAGCTTCTTCCTTGTTTACAAACATTATTTCTGTTTGTGGTAGTAATAAACGGATCTGGTTAAGCCCATGTTTTAGTTGGTAAGAACCTGGGTTCATTGCCATCTTGATTTTTGAATGTTTTATCAAATATGTTGAAAGTTTTTTTTGAATTTTTTCGAATGATTTTGTAAGCGATGTGTAGTAGATCCACTTAGATTGGGTTAATTTTGGAAAAGTATAATTTCTTTTTGCTTGATAAGACAAAATTGTTCGTTCTCCATGATAATTTAACACTACTGAATATCTAGTTTCTTCTTTTTTTAGTAAATGTACAAATTTGGTGTTTACCCCAGCTTCAGAAAGGGCGTGCTTTATGGCATGGCCATTGATATCGTCACCTAGTTCGCTCACTATGGCAGTTTGCAAGCCTAGTTTGTGTGCTCCGACTGCAACATTGGCAGCGTTACCCCCAACCGATTGGTCAGAATGAACAATTGGGATTTTGTCAGCATATCTCAAACAAAGAAGTTTTTCTTCTTTTCTAAGACCACACCCAAGATGAGCATCGTCTATAATAAGGAAGGTATCAATTGTGGAGTCACCAATGGTGATTAGATCAAACATACGAACTACGAAAGCTACGAAATTACGAAAACGAAAAATTAATATTTATTTTTTCCCAATATGTTTGTAAATGCCTACATCTTTGCGTGTGTGGTGGTGGTAGCCCATGAAAATTTCTATAAATTCAATCAGCGAAGCTACAAATATTCCAAAACTAAGCACAATAAAAATTATATTGAAAATATACAATGCATATACAAAGACAGAAAATGATCCAACCATTCTCACCATATCCCGTCTGTTTTCTGCTTCTACAAATTGGGAGTAGATTGTCAGAATTACCCCAAGCACGGCCACAACAAATACTGCAGTCTCAGTATTTGAGGATGGAAGTTGTGGTATGATTGATTCGAGTAACATATTCGAATACAGAATTATGAATTATGAATTATGAATTATGAATGCAACATAATTATATCACAAAAGTGAAATGTAATAAAACAAAAGTTGTAGGTGACAACTTTTGTTATTTGATATCTGTTATTTGTTATCTGTCAGTCGCTTCCCATTTATTAATATACTCAATCGCAGACAGAGCTGCAGTTACGCCTTGCCCAGCAGAAATAGCGATTTGCTTGAAAGGGACATCTGTAACATCACCAGCTGCAAATATTCCTGGGCAATTAGTTTGGCATCTTGTATTTACTATCAGTTCACCAATTTTATTTTTTTCACCACAAGTTACAAAGTCTGAATTGGGGGTCATTCCAACGTGGACCATTACACCTTGGACTTCTAGATCTTTTTTTTCATGGCTCACTGTATCAGTGTATTTGATTCCAGTCACCATTGTATCTCCCACAATTTCTTCGGTTAGGGCATTGTAAATAATCTCAACATTTTTTAGTTTTTTTACTTTATCAATCAAAATATTTTCACCTCTTGGAAATCCACCATTGGTTTCTTTTGTGTCTGGGTACTTTGTAACTAGATAAACTTTTTTGGAAATCCCTGCCATCATAAGAGCTGATTCTAGAGCTGCATTACCTGCGCCAATAGTGGCAGTCGTTTTGTCTGGAAATAGAGGACCGTCACATACTGTACAATAAGTAACACCTCTACCTCTCAATTCTTTTTCTTTTGGAATTTGTAGCTCTCGTGGATGGATACCACTGGCTACTATTACAGCCTTTGTATGGTATTCTTTTTTTTCGCCTGTGCTAGTTTCTGCTGTCACTATGTGATATTTTTCTTCTCGTTTGATAGAAGTTACAAAAAAACCTTGGTCTATTTTTACATTATATTTTTTCATGTGATCATGAAAATTTTGTGCTAGATCGATACCACTGATTTTAGGAGTTCCTGGCCAGTTTTCTACTTCACCAGACAAAGCTACTTCACCACCAATATCTTTTGCGACCACAATAAAGTTTAAGTTTCTTCTTGCAGCATAAATAGCAGCCGAACTGCCTGCAGCCGCAGCACCGATTATTACTAGATCTAGTAAGGGGTCTTTTGAAGGCATATTTTTCTTGTAAAAATAATAGGTTATAAATTAAAATGATATATGACAAGTGATAAATGATAAGTTCAAAAAATATCATCTATCATTTATCACTTGTCTGGTTGACTTGCACTGCTAATAATTTCTCTCATCTTCTCAATATTTTCCTCTGGTTTTTTATCTCCGCCAAATATCGCACTTCCAGGACAAACTGCATCTACTCCAGAAAAAATAATCTCAGGCAGTGTTCCTTCGTTTACTCCACCATCTAGCTCTACAAAATGAACCGACTGTTTCATTTTAAATTCTTTTATTCGGTCTATTGTTTCAGGAATAAATTTTTGTCCTTGACTGCCAGGTTCTACTCCCATAAACATTAGACCTTCTAGACTGTCTAGATATGGTTCAATCTTACTAAGCTTTGTTCCTGGATTCAAAACTATTGATGCTTCCCAATTGTTTGCATGAATTGATTCTATTACATTCTCAATATTGTCAGATGATTCAAAATGAAAAAGTATTCTGGTTATTTGTGGCACATGGGTCCATTTTTTTATTTCTTGAAGAGGGTGTTCTACCATGAGGTGAAGTTCAATATTAATATTTCCAGAGTCTTTCACAACTTTTGGATCAGCCCAGGTTTTTGTTTTAACAAAATTACCATCAGCAATGTCGAGTTGGATTTGATCCACTTCGGAACTTACGGAATTTACCTGATTAATAAATTCATCTTTGGTTTTGACTAGTATGGAAGGTATAATTTTCATATAAAGTTACAAGAAACAAGTTACAAGAGACAAACAAATTTAAAATTCAAAATTCCAAAATTTTTAATCATTGATTATACTGACAAGAATGGATTTAGACTGACACAAGTGAATTAAATTGGTTTAATTCCCCGATGCTCTGCATCGGAAAGGTGAATTCGAACAATGATTTACCAAATGAATTGCGCCATCCTCGGGGCAGAGCCCCGAGGTATTGGCAGAAAGTCTTTTGGATTAAGTTTAACTAATTTTTATTAAACATTTTGATTTGTTTGTATCCTTGTATCCTTTTTATTTTTTTTCATAATCACTAATCTTTTTCAACCTTCGTTCGTGCCTTCCTCCCTCAAATTCAGTTTTGAGCCAGGTTTTTATAATCGCCATGGCATGATCATCTGTCAGAATTCTACCACCCAAAGCAATTCCGTTTGCATCATTGTGTTGCCTTGATAGTTCTGCAGTTTCAGTACTATGACAAAGTGCACAACGCATCCCTTTTACTTTGTTAGCTACAATAGCCTCGCCATTACCGGACCCCCCAATTACAATGCAACGACCGCTATTTTTTATAGTTTCTACGGCGCATGGATATATGAAATCAGGATAATCATCATTTTCATCAAATTCGCTGGCTCCCATGTCTTCTATTTTAAGGTCAAGTTCATTTTCAATATACCTAATTAAGCGTTTTTTTAGCTTAAAACCAGCATGGTCAGCAGCTATATATAGAGGTCCTTTGTACATATGATTATTTATTAAGTCTAGAATACAGTGCAATTGTAACACAGATTTGGAGCATGGGCAATTGACAAAAACGCCTTTTTGGTCTAAGATTGTTCGTGTGGAGGATTGTATAAATCGATCTTTTATATTTTAAAAACCATATTCCCTAAGGATAGGAGGAAGACATGACAAACCAACCTTTGCAGTTTTCCTATACTGTCTGGAATAAGTTGGTCTTGATCATAGAAAGTTTGCGCTTGCAACAGTTTAGTCCGACAAGCCTCTGGCACTTAGCTGAGTATGATACCCAGCTTGGCCTAAGTGACATAATCAGTTCTATTCACGAGGCACGAACTCTTTTACAAGGAGCTTTTGAACTAGGCCAGCTTGTTGAATGCGGTCTGAATGGTCCATATCCAGAGACTTATCAGTTTAAATGCACAAAATTAAAAAAGTCTTTTGAGAGAAAAGCATGTAAATTATATGATGTCTCAGGTGGAAAAGATTTATTGGTTAGTGATCTATGTGGTAAGGTGTCGGGTTTAAAGACCTCGCCTGAAATTAAGATTTTTTGTGAAATTTTGGAAAGGCACGAAGTTGTAAGCTTGACTGATATTAACAACAAACATAGTATGAGGCACGACTGTAAAGTTCATTGGCGAAAAAATCCACATGAACTGAAAATCGCACGGTAGTGCATTCTTTACTTATAATCCATGGAGGAGTAGACATGAATGAAGAAAAAAAGGAGCCAAGGATGAAACAAGTTTGTAATCTTTCCTTGGAGAAAAAGTGGGGTTTGATTGATCGTGCAATAAAGACGCTCCTGTTATCCTCTTCGGTTACTGCCGAAAGACTGTACGCATTAACACGCGGAGAGGAGAATTACGGCTGTCGTGATGTTTTTGTCACGTCGGATGACATCGAAAATGTGTTGTTTTATGCAAAAAATCACGGTCGAGTGAATATAGTAGATACTGTCTCAGGAAAGAATGGAAATCAGCTTAAATTTGCTTTGATTGGTGCAAAAGTGCCCAGATATGAAGAGGGAGAGCTTGGTGATGGTAAACCCCCTGGGGGAAAGAATCTTTGTAAACGTTTGGTCATGCTATATGATGCACTAGACGGAAAGTCAGAAACCATTGGTTCTATTTCTCCTGATATGGCAGGATATACAAAGAATTCCATTGCCAGATTGAGAAGAATACTGGAAGAAGGTGTTGAATTTGGATATTTCGAAATTGAAAAAAAAGGTGCCTTTCGTATCCTGCGTTGGTCGGTAGATCCTAGCGAGTTTCTGCCTGACCTGTAGTTTTTTCGAGGAGAAGTAACTCGGTAGTACACAGTACTATCGAGTTTTTTTATAAAAATATAAAAACTTAGTATTTACAGATAAAATTGACTAATTCCTCCAAATTTACTATCATTAACCTTACAGTTTACTATTGATTAGCAAATTTATGCCATACGATGCCAGTAAAAATGAAAAAGAGATTTTGGAGTTTTGGAGAAAAGACAAAACTTTTGAAAAATCAGTAGAAGAGCGTCCAAAAGATAAGCCCTATGTTTTTTATGATGGGCCTCCTTTTGCGACAGGACTGCCTCATTATGGGCATATTGTCGCGTCTCTTATCAAGGATGTCGTTCCTCGTTATTTTACAATGCGAGGTTTTAGAGTAGATCGTGTCTGGGGTTGGGATTGTCATGGTTTACCAATTGAAAATATTATAGAAAAAGAGTTGGATTTGAAAACCAAAGAAGATATTGAAAAAATGGGAATTGAAAAATTTAATGAAGCTGCTCGCAGTAAAGTTCTCATGTATGCCAAAGAGTGGAAAATAACTGTGGAGAGAATGGGTCGATGGGTAGACATGGACCATGCTTATCGCACCATGGATATAGAATACATGGAGAGTATCTGGTGGGTATTTCGTGAGCTATGGGACAAAAAGCTGATTTATGAGGGTTACAAACCAATGCATATTTGTCCACGTTGTGTTACTCCGTTATCCAATTTTGAAGTAACGCAAGAATACAAAGATGTTACAGATTTATCAGTAACAGCAAGGTTTAAAGTAAAAAATTCAAAAGAAAAATTTGGTATTGATGCCAATGTCTATGTTCTTGCGTGGACTACTACACCTTGGACTTTGCCTGGAAATGTTTTGCTTGCAGTTGGTGAAAAGATTGAGTACTCTTTGGTGGAATTGGAGAAAGAATATTATATTGTTGCCAAAAAAAGAGTGCAGGATGTGTTTAAAGACAAAGAGTTTAAAGTAATTGAACAGATGAAGGGAAATAAATTAATTGGACTAGAATATGAACCTTTGTTTCCATATTTTGCTGATACGGAAAATGCATTTCGAGTTGTACAAGGTGGAGATTTTATAAACACAGAAGAGGGAACTGGTGTCGTCCATATTGCTCCGGCATTTGGGGAAGATGATTACAGAGTTGGCTTGAGAGAAAAAACTGGCTGGGTTCAGCATGTTACTATGGATGGTAAATTTACAGACGAAGTAGTAGAATTTGTAGGAAAAAAAGTAAAGCCAAAAGAAGATCCAACAGCAACAGATCTCGAGATATTGAAATGGCTTGCTCTTCAAGGAAAATTATTTAGCAAAAAAAAGTTTTTGCATAGTTACCCACATTGTTGGCGTTGTGACACACCTCTTCTAAATTATTCTACCTCATCATGGTTTGTAAATGTTGAAGAATTGAAAGATGATCTGATAAAAAATAATAAGAGTATTAATTGGGTACCAGAACATATCAGAGATGGTCGGTTTGGCAAATGGCTTGAAGGTGCTCATGATTGGGCAATTTCGCGTAATCGATATTGGGGAACTCCATTACCAATTTGGAAAAGTGAGGACGATGAAATCATTTGTATTGGTAGTGCAAAAGAATTGGAAGAGCTGACAGGTGAAAAAGTAGAAGATCTTCATAAGCATTTTATTGATAAATTGGTAATAAAAAAAGAAGGAAAAGAATTTCACCGTATTCCAGAGGTATTTGACTGCTGGTTTGAGTCTGGCTCGATGCCTTATGGTCAGATGCATTATCCATTTGAAAATAAAGAAAAATTCGAAGCAGGTTTTCCAGCTGAATTTATTGCAGAAGGGCAGGATCAGACTCGTGGGTGGTTTTATACACTCCATATTTTGGCAACAGCACTAACTCGAGGTAAGAATCCATCAATACCTGTCAAAAAAACTACTGCTTCATTTAAAAATGTGATTGTTAATGGAATGGTATTGGCTGAAGATGGAAAAAAAATGTCCAAACGTTTGCAAAATTATCCAGACCCAAATGAAGTATTGGAAAAATATGGAGCTGATGCTATGCGATACTATTTACTCAGTTCTCCAGTAATGCATGCAGAAGGTTTGAATTTTTCAGAAAACGAAGTAAGAGAGATGTTTAATAAGGTGGTAAATACTCTATGGAATGTGTTTGAGTTTTATAAGATGTTTGCTGAAGAAGGAACAAAAAGCAACAAGCAAAAAGCAAAAAGTGACAATGTTTTGGATAGGTGGATAATGACCAAACTGCATATTTTGGTTAGGGAGGTAACAGAAAAAATGGAAGAATATAAATTGGCAGAGGCAAGCAGACCAATTTTGAATTTTATTACAGAATTGTCTCAATGGTATGTTCGTCGATCTCGAGATAGATTCAAAGGTGATGATGAAGCAGATAAACAAAACGCTCTATCGACTTTGCATGAAGTTCTGTTAACTTTGTCCAAAGTGATGGCGCCGTTTACTCCATTTATTGCAGAGAAAATTTTTGAAGGAACAAAAAACAATGAACAAGGAACAAGTGTGCATTTGGAGATGTGGCCGGGAGTAGATGATAAAATGATAGATGATAAATTGATAAGTGATATGGGGATTGTTCGGAAGATTGTAGAGATGGGGCATGCGCTTAGGAAAGAGGCAGGCATTGCTGTTAGGCAACCCTTGACCGGGCTACATGTTATAGGATACGGGTTACGAGATGAGTTAAAGGTAATTATTGCTGAGGAATTAAATCTAAAGGAGATAGGTGATAAGGTGATAGGTGATAAGGTGGTGGTTCGAGAGGAGGGAGAATTGAAAGTATCACTGGACATAGAAATTACCGATGAACTCAAAAAAGAAGGTTTGGTTAGAGAAATAGTTAGAGCTATAAACAATATTCGTAAAGAGAAAAAATTCACTCGTGAGCATCAAGTAATAGTAAACTACAGTACTCATAACGAAATTTTACAGACGATTTTTGTAGAGTTTGCAGAGGAAATAAAAAAGTCAGTATTGGCTGTGAAAGTCGAATCTGGAGAGGGTGGAGAAGAGGTTCTGATTGATGGTAAAAAAGTTTTGCTATCAGTAGAAATGGTATAAAATTATTCAACTAAAAAACCACCCTACAAGCATACGGGTGGTTTTTTTAATCCTATATTATTTCAGCCTTATTGCTGGTTCTTGGCTTAGGATCTCCTTTTTTTGTTCCTGTGTAATAATTTGATTTTCTGCTAGTAGGTCGAGTAGTGCACCAAAGCGACTGTCGTCAGATCTAAATTCTAGAGAAAAGCTCTTTTGCACAGCATCTGTGGTTTGGAAAGCTGGCATTTCTACTGATTCTGTTGTTGGCTCTTTGGTTGGTGTATGCTTTTTGTCTCTTGTTTTGGCATGTTCATAACGGTAGATTATATATGCCTTAGCCACATCAAAACAATTATTTTCCATCATTACTTTTTCGACAATATTTTGAATATGCTCTACTGGCGCTATACCTTCCTCACCATAAAATTTGTCCAAATTTTCAATCACTGATTGGGTAATCTTGTTTAATAATTCATCATCTGCTCCACCTCTTACAGCTATAAAAGATTTGTTTATTGCAGAGCTAATTCTGCTTGGGTCAAATGGCACTAGTCGGCCATCGCGTTTTTTTGTTTGTACTATGTTTGTCATAGGGAAATATAATAATAACGAATCTAGTATACGAATCTCATGCTCGCATATCAATATTATGATTTTTAGACAAAAGGAACGCCCTAGTGTAAGTGGCGTCCCTCCAGATTTTAATGAATGAGTGCATATTATAACACATGATCATAAAATTGCACAAATGGTTGATATTTATCCTTTTAGAATGTACAATACCTCTACTTATGGCTACTATATCAGAAGAAGAACAACGCGTAATTGCTCCTGATAGCTCTGAAGAAGAGAAGGTTTTTGATTTGACGCTTCGACCAAAACAGCTTTCAGAGTTTGTTGGGCAGGAGCAGATAAAGGAGCCATTATCCATATCTATTGAAGCTGCCAAAAAGCGAGAAGAACCAATTGAGCATGTACTCCTATATGGTAACCCTGGTTTGGGCAAGACTACTCTGGCTCATATTATTGCTTATGAGATGGGGCATGGCATCAAGATGACAGCTGGTCCAGCATTGGAGCGAGTGGGGGATTTGGCTGCAATATTATCCAACCTGCAAAAAGGTGATGTTTTGTTTATTGATGAGATTCACCGTATGAACAAGACTATTGAAGAAGTCTTATATAGCGCGATGGAAGAATATGCACTAGATATTATAGTTGGTAAAGGTCCTGCAGCTAGGACTCTGCGCATGCCACTTGAACAATTTACCTTAATCGGTGCTACTACAAAAATGAACTTGTTGTCAGGTCCACTTAGAGATAGATTTGGGCATATTTTTCATCTCAATTTTTATGAGCCAGAAGAGATAAGTAAGATTGTAGCTCGTAACGCAAAATTATTGGAAGTAGATATTGAACCAGAGGCACACCATGTTATTGCAAAGTGTTCTAGGCGTACTCCTAGGGTGGCAAATAGACTGCTCCGTCGTATTCGTGATTATGCAGAAGTGAAACATGATGGTATAATATCAATTAAAGTGGCTGAAGATGCTCTTTGTATGCTTAGTATTGATAAGAGTGGCCTCGATGAAGTGGATAGAAAGATTTTACACACAATTATCAATAATTTTGCAGGTGGTCCAGTAGGCCTCAATACTCTTTCTGCTGCTATTGCCGAAGAAATGGAGACATTGGAATCTATTTATGAGCCTTATCTTATGCAAATTGGTATGATTGAGAGAACTTCACGAGGAAGAAAAGCAACAAGAATGGCATATGAGCATCTGGGCCAAGAATTTAAAGAGCAAGAAGCATTACTTTAAAAAAATCTAAAAAACAACCCCTAAATTCTAAATGGATTTGAAATGGTTTAGAGTTTAGGATTTTGAATTTAGAGTTTTAAGTTATTTATGGAAATTCCACTATATATCATCCTATTTTTATACTTTGTATTCTTATCAGTTTTTGCTTCTTTTTATTTGGTTATTGCTTATCATATTGCGACCAGCGCATCTTTTACATTAGCAAGTTTTTTTATGTCATTTTTTATTTTTGCAATTACTATCCTTACTTTGTATGGAACAATGGAGTTATTAACCGGGGTTGATTTTCAGCAATCTTTATTCACATTAGATTTAAGTTTATTTTCACCTCGCTAATAAAAAAATATGCGTTTGGCATACCTAATAAAACAAAAATCATACGAAAAAATAGAGCATGTCTTGCGTAGACATCCTATAACTTTTATTCCTTACGTATTTTTGTTTTTACTTATTATTTCTTTGCCAGTAGGAGTATATTTTATGGTTTCAGCTATTTTTCCGATATTCCTGGATCGGGAAGGAACTTATGTTTTGGCAATATTATTGGCTAGTGCCTATTATCTGGTTTCATACGTTTTATTTTATACTCAGTTTGTAGAGTATTATTTGGATATGTGGATAGTAACTAATGATAGAATTGTTGATATTGAACAGCTGGGTTTATTTGCCAGATCGGTATCAGAATTGGACTTGTTTCGAATTCAAGATGTAACTACAGATGTACATGGTTTTTTTTCAACCATCTTCCACTATGGTGATGTGACAGTAAAGACAGCGTCATCCAATGTTGGTATTGTTTTTCGTAATGTACCAAATCCCAATAAAGTAAGAGAAGATCTAATTCGTTTATCTCACGAAGATAGAAAGTATCATTTTGGTGGTTAATTGGTTTTCTAAAAATATGTTATATTATGGCAAATTGGTTTTTTGAAATTTCACTATCAAGCCAGATACTTTTAGTTTATTTTGTTGCAATAAATATTGTAACTTTTTTTTATTTTGGCTTGGATAAACGAAAAGCTAGGTTTGGTAATAGAAGAATAAGAGAAAAAACATTGTGGATTTTATCACTTCTGGGTGGATCAATCGGTGCTTTGGCTGGAATGAAATTTTTCCGACACAAAACAAAAAAGACCTCGTTTCAAGCTGTTTTTTTGTTAATATTTTTATTACAATTAGCAATTGTTTTCCTCTTGATTAAATAATTTGTGAGTAAATTAAAAAACACGCTACCTAAGTAGTGTGCTTTTGGTTTTATCTTGTTTAAGACAGATTGATTATTCACTTACCCTTCCAGCATAGTCTCCTGTTTCAGTATTTACCAAAATCTCCTCGCCTTCTTTAATAAAGATTGGTGCTTGAATTTCCAGCTCATTGTCCAGAGTGATTGTTTTAGTCACATTGCCACTTGCTGTGTCACCCTTTACTGCTGGAGGTGAATTTAATACTTTGTATTTAATTTTTGTTGGGAGTTCCATTGCAATTGGGATGTCTTCAAAAGTAGTCATAATAACAGTTAGTCCATCTTTTAGGTATTTTGCATCATTGCCAATAATATCGTCTCTCACGTCCAATGTTTCATAAGTGCTTTGATTCATAAAAGAAAATACATCAGCATTTTTGTACAAAAATTGCATATTAACTTTATACACCTCGACTACATCAATTTTTTCATCACTACGAAAATTGACCTCAATGGTCTTGCCTGTGGCAATACTTTTCATTTTGGTCTTGGTAAAAGCCATGCCTTTGCCAGGTTTGTTGAACTGGAAGTCTGTCACTACGTAGAGGTCGTCTCCGTGGTTTAGTACTGTACCTTTTTTGATATCTGATGAAGAAGCCATATAATTTGCTTAAGTAGGCATTAATAACTTCAGTAATTTAACACAAATAGGGGTTTTGTGCAAGTTTCAATGATTGACAAAAAAATCTTTTTTGACTATAATAAAGCCCATATTGGATATAAGCGGGTATCGTATAACGGCTATTATCCCAGTTTTTTCCCGCCCCGAGGCGGGATCCCTCTGAGGAGGGACAAACTTATTACAATTTAAATTAAACATGCGGGTATCGTATAACGGTTATTATTCCAGTTTTCCAAACTGGAGAAAGGGGTTCGATTCCCCTTACCCGCTCAAGACTTGAAAATTTATTATAGTTGTGGTATATTGTTGCCAAGCCAAATATATCGCGGGGTAGAGCAGTCAGGCAGCTCGTTGGGCTCATAACCCAAAGGTCGTCGGTTCGAATCCGACCCCCGCAACTCGTCTACGCCCTTCGGGCTTTGCCGAGCAAGCTTTTTAAATAAAACTTGCTTTGGCTCAGTTTATCGAAGGACAACGAAGACAGTAGCTTGCCTGGCGAAGCCGGTAGGTCAAAAGACAGTAGCTTGCCTGGCGAAGCCGGTAGGTCAAAAGACAGTAGCTTGCCTGGCGAAGCCGGTAGGTGAAGACAGGCGGTA
>JAHJGG010000047.1 GCA_018824545.1 Patescibacteria group bacterium
AGAACACCGTCAACCGTTTATTTTCACTAATTTTCAAAGGTCGAAAATCATTTAAACTTATCCACCGTTATATCTTAAACAGCCACTTTTATTGTCTTGACAAACCAGACCACCTTATAATTACAATTGATATACTATATGAAATTATGAAAAAAAACAAATTTATAAAATTAAGAAAACCTAGAATTGCAATTTTTATTGATGCGGGTAATTTATGGAGTACCTACAAAGCCATAGGGAAGACTATTGATTTTAACAAGCTTCCATCTTTTCTTCTAAATAAATTTGATGCAAAATTGTTTAAAGTTTTTTATTATGTCGCTTATCCTAAAATAGGCACACGGACGGAGGATGAAATAAATGGCTTACACAAATTTCTCACTTTTTTGAAAAAAGGTTTAGGGTTTCAAATTGAAAAGAAACCTCTTAAGAGAATAAATTTACGTGATAAGAAAGGTAATATTTTGTATGATCAAAAAACAGGCGAACCGCATGTTTTTGAAAAAGGTAATATGGATGTTGGGATAGCCATAGATGCTGTAAGATATGCTAGTATGTATGAAATTGCTGTTTTCATAACGGGCGATTCAGATTTTTTGAGCCTAATTAGTTTTTTAAGAAATTCTAAAAATCCTAAAAAGATTTATGTATTTTCTAGTGAGGGTTGTATATCACATGAATTAAAAACAGGTGGAGATGGATATTTCGACTTAAAAGATTTCCCAGAAATACACAAAGGAGAATTAAAAAATAAAAGATAACAAAATAACCCGCAAAAAGCGGGTTATTTCTATGGTTTTATTACCCCAAGAGTTTAATATGTAAAACTCAAGGATAGATATAATATACACTTTTTTTTTACTTTTGTCAATATCAAAATTTTATCTGTGGATAAAATTCAAAATTCATAATTCAAAATTTCCAAGCTATCCCCACCTCCCTCTTGACAAACAAATTATTTATTCATATATTAAAAATAACCTCTTGATTCCAGGGCATATCGCTTTAAATAATCCTGAAAAGTATCAGGATTGACTGGATGAGATGTTAACAAAAAAGGAGTGAAAAAATGGGTCGGAAAAAAGGTGGAAGCTTATTGGACATGCTTTTTGGCACTGGAGGAAAACGTTTTACCACCAAAGGCAAATCCAAAGCCAGAGGTGGCAGTTACTCTGGTGTGAGGCAGAAAGGCCACGAATCAAGGGCCGGCTACGAGACCTACCAAAAATCCACCGGAAAAGGCAAAGGCCAATTTTCAGTACGGGAATCCAGCGGTCCTGACAAAAAAACACTAACCTATAAATTCCCCGGCCTCAGAAGGATGCAGAACTGCACCCTTCTGTACATTAACAAAATATGCGCCAAACAAATGAACAATTAATTTTAAACCTTCTTAATACTAAAGATAATTTTGCAGAAATTTTTATTAAAATAGAAAAAATCTTAGCCAAAAAACAACTGGATAAAGTTGATACAAAACTTAAAAGAGAACATATCACCAATGTTCTTAAATTATTTATCACCAAAAAAATATTCTCAGCCGAAGTCTATAACTGGGCTTCGTTAGTACTGCAACTCTGTTCTGATGAAATCATAGACTACGATGAAACATGTTATGGAGTTTTATCCAGCCTGTTGCTAATGGAGGAAGAAGAAACTGATTTAAGTATGGATTCAGTGGAATTTTTATTAAAAGAATTGTGGCCCTTGGGAGCAAAAATTTGATGTCCCATTAGTCCAGCTGGTTTGGGACTTAAACTGTTTTAATACCCCATAACCCCCATAAAACAAACAATACCAATCATCCTCCTCATTTCACTCCTCCCAATTTTAGGTTTTGGCTGCCAAAAAAACCAATACTTCGGGGTGAAAATTTAACAATAGAGCTGGAATATTGGACTGGCGATGAGTTTGGTGTACGTGATTCTTGGATATTCACTTTTAAAAACAGGTACGGACTTGCACAACCGCAGTATAATTTTAGACCAAGAGTACTCCACAAAACTTTCAAATATTTTGGTGCACACTGGATTTCTTGGTCTGTGGAAAAAAAAGCTAGGAGATAACACTTTCTATAAAAATATGGAATTGGAAATCATGGATACTAGTGACTTTGATCAAAATAAAATCTTCGTAAACCAAAATGATGAATCTTATCCTAGAATGAATATCCCCAAACAAGTTTCAGTCTCT
>JAHJGG010000048.1 GCA_018824545.1 Patescibacteria group bacterium
GTCCTAAAGGCTTGAATGCCGTACAAGTTAAGCGTGTTGCTTAATTTCTCTTACAAGATTAAAAGCACTCCCAGTTCACTGAGGGTGCTTTTTTGTGTTTTAGGTAGGTGTGAGTTTACTTGGCGAAGTATGATGCAACGAAGACAGTCACCCAATATGACCCTGTCGAGTGGTGGTGGTTTTTGGTTTTGACTAAGGGGAGGTTGAGGTGGTATGATTGATAAACTTATGAAGTATAAAATTTGTTTATACCCATCCAAAATCGTACAGAAATAAAACCCGGACTGGAGCAGTCTTCATCCTGATGCGAATCAGGATTGCGCCCGCTAAAGTAGTCTTCATCCTGTTTTAACCGGGATTGCGTCTGCTAAAGTCAGCATAGCAGGGACATAATCCTCTTTCTCCGCCACCACCAAAAGCAAAAATAACTTACGTATCATCATTTATTAATATTATAGCTATGGATACTACACAAGAATTTATACTGGGTCTAATTAAGCAGAATGCAGTGGATGTTATCTGGATTATTATTCTATTCTTTTTTGGTAAGATAATTTTGCGAATTATAGTTAAACAACTTGCGAAGATAGTTGATGACGGAGATGATGAACATGTTTCTCAAAAAGAAAAGAGAGCAGAAACTCTTGGTCAGATCATGATAACAACCGGGAATATCGTCATTTATGCTGTAATTTTACTTATGGTTTTGAATATATTTGGTGTGGATATAAGGCCTATCCTTGCAGGAGCCGGAATTATTGGTCTGGCAATCGGTTTTGGAGCCCAATCGTTGGTCAAAGATTTTGTTTCAGGGCTTTTTATCTTAGTTGAAGATCAGTATGGAATCGGTGATAAAGTAAAAATTGGCAGTTCTGAGGGGCGTGTTATAAGAATTACAATGCGCTCGACAGTACTAAAAGATGAAGAAGGAAAATTGTATTATGTATCCAATGGATCAATCAATAATGTGATAAATTTGTCTCAACAAAAAAAATCCTCGTAATATAAGTTTTGAACAGGGGTCGTCTGTCTTCGTTACTTCACACTTCGCCAGATAAATTTACCCTTATCTATAAAAATAATTATAATATAATAACGCCCGCCTCCGCTTCGCTTTGTCGGGCAAGTTAAAGAAAATAAACTTATGTCAAACTTTTATAACCCACACCGAGGTGCCAACTGGAACTTTGGTGGAAACAACTGGAAACTATCTAGATCAAAAATAGATCTGTTCAAACAGTGCCCACGGTGTTTTTATATTGATAACAAACTCGGGACCAAGCGTCCGCCTGGATTTCCTTTCAATCTAAACACAGCAGTAGACCATCTACTAAAAAAAGAATTTGATATTCATCGCGCAAAAGATCAGCAACATCCTTTGCAAGAGAAGTATGGGGTAGATGCAAAGCCAGTAGCACACGAGGAGCTGGATAAATGGCGAGAAAACTTTGTGGGGATTCAATATTTGCACGAAGAAACAGGGATGACAATTTCTGGTGCGATTGATGATCTTTGGATCAATTCAAAAGGTGAATATATTGTAGTTGATTATAAGGCAACATCAAAAAATGAAAAGATAGAAGAATTGGATCAGGATTGGCACGATGGGTACAAGCGCCAGATGGAAGTGTATCAGTGGCTCCTTAGAAAAAAAGGTTTGAAAGTTTCTGATACTGGATATTTTGTATACTGTAATGGGGATACTGACAAAGAGGCATTTGACGGGAAGCTTGAGTTTGATGTTACTCTCATAGACTATACTGGCGACGACTCTTGGGTCGAGGAGACCATCCTAGAGGCATACAAGTGTCTTTCAGGCGATAAATTACCTAATCCGGGGGCGGAGTGTGATTATTGCGATTATAGGAAGGCTGTTGGAGAATTGATGAAGGATTTGTAAGGCTTACGGTCTACGGTCTACGGTCTACGAATACTCCTCCTGGTGGGGGAGTTTTTTTGTTTGATTAGATGGGAACACAGATCTAACACCTGCCTGCCGGCAGGGATCAAACGGATTTGAACAGATTTTATCTGTGATAATCTATTAAATCAGTTCGATCTGTGTTCCTATTTAGCGAGTGACAGTAAGACCTAAACAATGGTATAATAATTACACTTCATAAATTTTATAAACTATCCAAACTCTATGAAAAATCAAACAGCGCTCGTAACCGGTGCCAAGCAGGGAATAGGAAAAGGTATTGCCCTTAATCTTGCCAAAGAGGGTTACAATATTGTAGTTGCCGACATTGTATTAAAAGATTGTCAGGCACTAGCCAAAGAAATTGAAGCATTAGGTGTACAGGCTTTGCCCATAAAATGTGATGTTTCCAAACGTGTAGATGTGGTCAAAATGATGCAAGTCACAAAAAAGAAATTCGGCAAACTTGATGTGCTTGTAAATAATGCTGGTGTTTATCCTTTTCAATCGTTTGTCAAAATGAATGAGAAAGATTGGGACAAGGTTATTGATATTAATCTAAAGGGTGTGTATTTTACTGTCCAAGAAGGTTTGAAAGTAATGCCTGCAGGCGGAAGGATTGTTAATATTTCGTCTATTGCATCGCTTGTTGGATTTGCAGGTCTAGCTCATTATTGCGCTTCCAAAGGAGCTTTGAATGCGATGATTAGGGCGCTGGCTTTGGAGCTCGCCCCAAAGAAAATTACAGTGAACAATGTTGCGCCAGGGGCAATTGTTACTCCGGGAGCATCAGGAGCTTCTACGCCCGAATCAGCCAAACAAACCATTGCCATGATTCCGCTTGCCAGAATGGGTGAGCCGGAGGATATTGCTGGCGCTGTTGCTTATCTTGTCTCTCCAAGCGCATCTTATGTTACTGGACAGACGATTGTGGTGGATGGGGGATGGACGTTGAGGTAAGGTAAAAGGTTTAAGATACAAGAGCATCTCGATTTACGGGGTGCTTTTTAGTTTGGTTAATTGGAACACAGATTGAACTGATTTAATAGATTATCACAGATAAAATTTGTTCAAATCCGTTTGATCTGTTAGATTTGTGTTCCTGTTTAGCGAGTGACAACAAGACTTAAACAATGGTATACTAAATACAGTTTATTCAAGTAATTAATTTCTATGAAAACAACATTTTCAAAAGAAGAAGCAGTAGAAGTGGCAGAAAAAATTGGGATCAACTGGGATAATTCTCCATTTGATCTAGAACAGTTCAGAAGTGGGATGGATATCGAGCTTGAGCACGGCACAATTGACGAGAGCACCAACGTTACAAATGACGATCCGGTCATGACTGGCAAGATTGCCTTGGCGCATCTGCATGAGATTGCTGACTACTATGATAGATTGGAGGAAATGGAAAAAGCAGCGGGGTCATAAATTATTATTTTAATATTTTATATGAAAAAAACACTTCAA
>JAHJGG010000049.1 GCA_018824545.1 Patescibacteria group bacterium
GATTTTGTCTCCCAAAGAGTTGGAGATTGTCAATCATCGTTTTGAGCTTTTGCTTTCACTCAACACTCCGGGCATCAGACCCGAGTGGTCACTGGTGGAAAATGATGATCAGTCGCGGGTGATGACCCCTAAAAAGGCAATCTTGGCCGGAGCTGATCGGTTGGTGATCGGTCGGCCCATTACCAAGGCCAAAGATCCACTGGAGGCAGTTAAACGCACCCTGGATGAAATCCAGGAGGCCGTGGAAGAATTGAAAAAGGAGGAGAAGTAATGAGTGGTTTCATTGAAGTTTATTCAAAAAGAGAGAATCTTGATAGTTTGGATCTAGATAGATTTGATTTTTTTGAAGAAGAAAATGAAGAAGAAAGGATACTTCATATCTTCGATCTCTGCGATGCAGCCTGGGTTCACAGTGGGGATCCAAAAGATCCTCACGCAGAACTAACCTCCGGGTTTTGCAGTAATGGTTTTTTTGACTGTATGCGAGTACTCAAATACGTCAACCTATCCAAGTTGCTAGCGCATTTACTAGTGCGGAAGATCAAGGCGATTCCCCCGATACCCCGAGTAGACTGGGTGATAGCCTCACCCATGGCAGGTATCACTTTCGGTCATGATGTGGCCGAAGCCATTGGCGCCAGATGTTTCATGTTTACGGAGAAAAATCCACAGAATTTTGACAAGATGCTATGGCGTCGAGTGACAATACCTGCCGGCGAAACTGTTCTGCAGGTGGAGGAGCTTATCACCACAGCTAAAACTCTGAACGCAGTACAGACCGCGGTTAACAGTGGTAATCCTGACGAAGTAACTTGGATTCCGTTGATTGCCGCTTTGGTTCATCGTTCACCAGGACCGGTCGCTTTTTATGGGAATAGAGGAGTTATTTCTCTGATCAACAAGCGGGTTTGGGCTGTACCCCAAGAGGAGTGCTCTCTGTGTGCTGCCGGTTCCCAGCGCTACCGGCCCAAGACTCACTGGGCAGAGCTCACTGGCAAAGCTTGATTTTAGGAGAGAGTATAACAGACAACTTCGGTTGTCTGTTTTTTTGTATATAATTGAAAGAATAGTATAATACTATGCGTAATAGTTATTAGAGATTATGCAGTCAAATTATATTCATGAAGACAAAACAGATGAAGATTTGGTCAAATTGTCGCTTATAGATAGCAACAATTTTGTCTTACTCATGAATCGCTACGAAAATAAATTTTTGAGATATATTAGACGAATTTCCAATAGTAACCATGAAGATGCCGAGGATATTTTGCAGGATTCATTTATCAAAATGTACCAAAATTTGAATGCTTTTGACCCGAAACTAAAGTTTTCATCTTGGGCCTATAGGATTACACACAATCAGGTTATTAGTGAATACAGAAAAAAGAAGTCTCGTCCCTTGTTTTATTTTTCAGAAATCGTAGATGAGATGCTTACCAGTCTAAAAGAAGGAAATTCACTAGAAGACAAGATCGATGCAGATTTACAAAATAAGAAGATTTTGAAGATTATCAATGAATTGGATAAAAAATATAGAGAAGTAATGCATCTAAAGTTTATTGAAAATAAGACATATGAAGAAATTTCTGATATTCTACAAAAACCAATAGGAACAGTTGGAACACTAATAAATAGAGCTAAAAAGAAGTTTAAAAAAGAATATGAGCGAGATAAGTAAAAAAATAATTGAGAAAATAAAAGATGAACAAATCAAGCCTAATGAGCGTTGGAAATTATTAATGCGAGATTATTCAGTTTGGGCTCTAGGCGGTTTTTCTATTTTGGTGGGAGGTTTTGCTGTTGGAGTTTCTATTTATTTGCTAACCGATCATGATTGGGTAATATATAAGGCTACTGAACGGAATTTTTGGACAACCGCACTTATGCTCATCCCTTATTTTTGGCTTATTATACTCATCATTTTTGGTATTATCTCTTTTTATAATGTTAGACATACTAAACGAGGCTATAAATATCAGGGTTATTTGATAATTATGATTAGCATAATCTTTAGTCTTCTATTAGGTGGTATATTATTTGCCACCGGTTTGGGAGAAAAGATTGATGAAGCTCTTTATACTAATGTAAAACCATATCGCCAACTAATAAAACATCGATCTGACATGTGGCAAACGCCGACAAAAGGAAGAATTGCTGGTAAGATTATAGAAATTCGGGAAGATAAAAATATTGTAATAGTTGCATTTGGTGGTAACGAATGGTTGATTGATATAACTGATGCAAAACGCCATCCAGCAGTTAGAATAAAAATAGATCAAATTATTATGATTCTTGGCGAGCCAATACAAAATGATTATTTCATTGCGACAGAAATTTTGCCATGGATGGGAAATAATTTGCAAAACAAATCTTTCTTATTCAAAAATGGTAAACCACCTGTCATTGAAAGAATTTTCAAACAGCGCGCGTATTAATTATTAGAAGGCTGTAGGGGTCGCTACCCAAAGCCAGGGCCCAAGTATAATTCACTAAAATGTATAATATGAAGGAAAATAGAAATTTTATTCGCAATCTGGCTTTATTTGCTTTGATTGCTGGAGTAGTTGGCATCTCTGCTGTTGGAGCTGTCGGTCCACAAGATAATGAAAACAAAGAAGGCAGACAATTTGACCCTGAGAGAAAAGTTCAGATGGAAGAAAATAGAGCCACAATGCAAGAAGTACTATCTAGTGGTGACTATAATGCTTTTCTAGAGCTTGTCGGTGACAAGCCTATAGCAGAAAATATCACTGCTGATAATTTTGCTAGATTTGTAGAAATGCATGAGCTAATGCAGGCTGGAGATAAAGAAGGTGCGCAGGCTATTGCAGAGGAGCTCGGTTTACCTGCCAAACCAGTTAAATTCAAAAAGAAACGAGCCTTTCATCTAGGTCAGATAATCAAAGATGGGGGATTCAAGGATGTGGATGGTAACGGAGTTTGCACTTTCGAAGAAAACAGGCCTGTGGCAGAAGAAGTAATAGCAGGTTAAAAGATTTGATATAACAAAAACAAAATACCCTCTTTACAAGGGGGTTTTGTTTTTATATTTTGCCGTTGACAAATAAATTTAGTGAAATTTGGCACAGAAAGATTCAAAAAAAGGGAATCAGGATGGGCAATGAATATAATAATCAGGAAAGGATATAAGGTTTTTTACTTTATGCTCTGTTGGCCAAATGGTTAGGTTAAGTGTTTGGATGATATATAGGGAAGAAATCACCATGGAGTAGACCCAGATTAATTTTCGTGGTTATTTTATCCACACTTTCATGAATTTGTTTAATCCTATATACTTATCAAAGATAAATCACATAATCAATAAATCATTATGTCAGTAATAATTTATACAACTCCAACATGCGGATTTTGCAAGCATGCAAAAGCTTATTTCGAAGAAAAGGGTATTGAGTTTTCAGAAATTGATGTTGCCAGAGATCGTGAAAAAGCCAAAGAAATGGTAGAAAAATCTGGACAGATGGGAGTTCCAGTTATTGAAATTAATGGAAAGATGTTGATTGGGTTTGATCCTGCAGCCATTGATAGCGCTCTTGCAGGGGAGTAGAAGTTAGAAAATAAAAAGTGCTAGACTGAAGCGCTTTTTATTTTATGTAAATTATGATAGACTGTCTAGCACAAGTGTTTTTACTTTCTACTTTTAACTATATATTAAATCTTATGTCTGAAATTGTATTTGATATCGAAACTATCGGGGATATTCGAAATTATGATAATTTAAAAATTACTGTCGTCTCAATTTATGGATATGAGTCTGACTCATACAAATCATTTGAAGAGTCTGAGCTCGGTGATCTGTGGCCAATACTTGAGCAAGCAGACAGGCTGATAGGATACAATAGTGATCATTTTGATATTCCAATTTTGAATAGATACTATCCAGGAGATTTACTAAGTTTTCCAAGCTTAGATATGCTGAAGGTAATTAAGGATTCATGTGGAAAAAGATACAAATTAAACGATGTTGCAAAAGCTACACTCCAAATTGAAAAAAGTGCAGATGGTCTGCAGGCTATAAAATGGTTTGAAGAGGGTAAGATAGATGAGATAAAAAAATATTGTGAACAAGATGTAAAAGTAACAAAGGAGCTTTATGACTTTGGTAAAAAAAACAAAATGATTTATTACCCAACATTGACTGGAGATATTATCCCGATTGCTGTGAATTTTGATCCAGTTCCAGTCTCTATAGAGAGCGATGCAGGTGGTGGTACAAATATTAATCTTACTCTGCCTTTCTAGGCAATATTAATTTTTTATATATATTATGAAGGACATTCAAGAAATTTTTCAACGTATCCAGGAATCCAAAAAAAAACAAAAAGAAATAAAACAGATGTATAAGGATATGCTTGATCAGACTCCAGGTTATAAGGATCTAGTGGAGCAGGCACAAATTATTCGAGAAAAGAAAAAAACAGTAGAAATTGCAGTGCGCCAAGGTATGTCTAGTGAAATTATTCAGCTTGACGATATAAAAGTTGATATTGAAAGTGATATGGTGATGATGAGCGATGTTGCTCTTAGCAAACTCTTGAAAGGGGAGACTGTAAAAGTAAGCGATGAATACGAAAATGAATACGAACCAATTTTTTCTGTTAAGTTTAAAAAGACTAATTAATCTTGATCAATAAAAAAATTTTATCAAATATTTTTACACCTCTTGCCAAAATACGGATTATTGATATAATCTTATTATTAATGAAGTCATATTGGGTTTTGTCATGCTGAGCAAAGCGAAGCATCTTTTATAAGTCTAGCCTTAGGAAAGATTCTTCACTTCGCTCAGAATGACATTGTTGTATTAAAGGCAGAAATAATATATTGTTTTTGCTTTTTACACAGCCTAAAACTGGCTAAAACTCGCTACGAGTTAAATCAATAATCATCAAATATGACAAATTTATCTAAACTAGGTGGTTTTGTTCTTTTTCTGTCAGTTATTATCCTAATTGGCGGGGGTTGTACTTACTGGTCTGGTTATAGTGATATTGATAATAGTGACGTTTTGGATGAAAATTTATCAATGGATACAAGCTGTAATGTAGACAGCGATTGTGCATGTGGAACCCACAAGGAGACTGGCGTATGTTTTTTTGGAAATTCAGAGTTTGTAGATACAGATTGGCAATGTCCTGATTTTTGTTCAGGAATAGGTGGAAACATAGACGTTGCCTGCGTAGAAAATACTTGTGAGCAGATGGTCGGAGACGCAATAGATAATTTTGATGATTGCCTGAGCATGGGCTATCCAATAATGGAAAGCTACCCTCGCCAATGCCGTCTTCCAAATGGAAGTACTTTGGTAGAGAATATTGGCAATGAACTTGAAAAATCTGATTTTATTATTTCAAATAATCCTAGGCCTAATCAAATTATTACAAGTCCTTTGGAAATAACTGGTCAAGCAAGGATATGGTATTTTGAAGGAACTTTTCCTGTCAGACTTCTTGACGGCAATGGCATTGAAATTGCAACGCACTATGTAACAGCACAGAGTGACTGGATGGTAGAAGATTTTGTCGAGTTTTCCGGAACACTAGAATTTGAAAATCCAGACACAAAAAAAGGTACATTAATTATAGAAAAAAGCAATGCATCTGATCTATCAGAACTTGATGACGAACTCCAAATCCCTGTTAGATTTGAATAAATAATAAAATCATGGAAAATCATGGTTATCCTGGTAATCTGTGTCCAATTTATAGCACATAGATTAACAAGATTTACCTCAGATTTACCATGATTTTTTATTGACAAAGCTATAAATTTTGATTAAGATAAATAAACAAAATATGCAAAATTATGAATAATTTTCCTGAAAAACCAAAAGAAAAGAGGGGTATTTATATGGATCACGCAGCTACCACTTATATTGAGCCAGATATAAAAAAAGCAATGGATCTATATTTTTCTGATTTGTTTGCTAACCCTGCAGGTCTGTATGGATTAGCTCAGGAAATTAATGGTGTGCTCAATGACTCTCGCAGATCAATTGCAAAAATATTAGGAGCCCTCTCAGATAATATTATCTTTACTGGAAGCGGTACCAGTTCGGACAATTTGGCAATCTTTGGCACTGCTTATCAACACCAAGAAATTGGTAAGCACATTATAACGACAAAAATTGAGCACAAGGCAGTTTTGGAGCCATGCAGACGGCTTGAAGCGCAAGGTTTTGAAATTACATATCTTGATGTAAATGAATATGGTCAGATTGACATAAAAAAGCTTAAACAAGCAATTCGCCCGGACACTATATTGGTTTCCATCATGTATGCAAATAATGAAATTGGAACAGTAGAGCCTATCGCAGAAATTGGAAAAGAAATTCTAAAAATTCGTAAAGAAAATAACAGCAATTTCCCATATTTTCACACCGATGCATGTCAAGCTACTGGGTCGCTAGATTTAAATGTAGAAAAACTACACGTTGACCTGATGACAATCAATGGTAGTAAGATGTACGGACCAAAAGGTATTGGAGTTTTGTACAAGAGAAGAGGACTTGTAATTCAACCAATGGTATTGGGTGGAGGGCAAGAAATGGGTCTAAATAGCGGAACAGAAAATATTCCAAATATTGTAGGAATTGCCAAGGCACTAGAACTTGCACAAGCCAACAAAACTGTAGAAAATAAAAGATTAATTGAACTTAGAGATTATTTTTGGCAGGAAGTAAAAAATAAAATTTCAAATGTCCGCTTGAATGGGTCAGAATTAGGAGATGAGTCTATACGTTTGCCAAATAATCTAAATATTTCTATACTTGGTATTGAAGGAGAGTCTGCACTTTTGTATCTAGATTCCTATGGTATTGCTTGTTCAACTGGTTCTGCCTGTAATTCAAAATCCTTGGAAGCATCGCATGTTCATGTAGCTTGTGGATTAAAACACGAAGAAGCACACGGTAGTCTCAGGTTTACTTTGGGACATAGAAATACAAAAGAAGATATTGACTATGTGATGAAGTATTTGCCAGGTATAGTCGAGAAATTAAGGGAAATATCTCCGATCAAAATATAATAAAATCTGTGAAAATCTATTTAATCCCATTTACCTTAAGGACACTGTATTTCATTAAATAGAACACAGATTTAACAGATAAAATTGATTTACACAAATTTATTTATGACAGATCAAGAAGCAACAATTCGAGGAAATGATGGCACAAATTGGTTTTACTCAGAAGAAGTAAAGGATCATTTTTTTAATCCTCGTAATTTTTTGCATCATGACGAAAAATTTGAGTCCAATGCAATGGGAAAAGTTGGTTCTCCAGCTTGTGGAGATGAGATGATCATCTGGCTCAAGATCAACAAAGACGAAGACAAAATTATTGATTGTCGTTGGCAAACTTTTGGCTGTGGTAGTGCAATAGCATCCACATCAGTTTTGTCAGAAATGGTAAAAGAAAATGGTGGAATGAAAATTGATACAGCGTTATCATTAAAGCCACAAGAAATAACAGATCGATTGGGTGGCTTGCCTATTCGCAAAATTCATTGTTCCGTTTTGGGCGACAAGGCTTTGCAAGAAGCATTGAATGATTGGTTTCGTAAAACAGGACAATATGATAGAATAATTACAGCTGGAAAAAAAGTGATTGATAAGGTTTTAAATATTACAGATCGCGATATTGAAGAAGCGATTCTGGAAGGAGCCCGAACCCTAGAGGATGTACAAGATAAACTAAAGGTTGGAATAGGGGACCCAGAAGCAATTCCACAAATAGAAGATCTGATAAAATTTTATACAGAGAAATATTACGGATAGGAGTTCATAAAGTTTTTAAAGTTTACAAAGTTTGAAAGATATTTTTTTCAACTTTATGAACTTTATAAACTTTTAACTATTTCGTATATGCAACCAAAAGTAGACAAAGACACATGCATTGGCTGTGGAACCTGCTCAATTATGGCTCCAAAGAGCTTTCAAATGACAGACGATGGCAAGGCTAAGGCAATCAACCCAGCAGGCGATGATGAAGAAACAGTAACAAAAGCTAAAGATGCTTGCCCTGTGCATGCAATTTCGCTCTAGTAAATTAGTTCAAAACACATACTCAATTTAAAAAACACTCGTAATAAACGAGTGTTTTTTTGTTATAAGTTTCAAATTTCCAGTTTCCAATTATTTTTTAACCTCAATAGTCAACTTATCATTTTTTACATCCACTACAACATTTATACCTTCCTCAACAGAACCTTCAATAATCTGCATTGCAAGAAGATCTAATAATTCTGTCTGGATAACACGCTTTAGTGGCCTAGCTCCCAAATCAGGATCATAGCCTTTTTCAGATATCCAGTCTTTGGCTTTTTTGGTTATATTAATGCCAATTTTCTTCTCTTTCAGACGTTTGGAAACGATTTCTAGTTGCAGGTCAACAATTTCACGAATTTGTTTTTTATTTAGAGGATGAAACATGATTGTTTCGTCAATTCTATTTAGAAATTCTGGTTTAAATTGCTCTCGCAGTTTTTCCATTACTTTTTCTTTTATTTTTTCTTCCTTTTCTTTATCCTTGTAAACTTTTCCATCACCAAATCCAAATTCGCCCTGACGACCCATCCTCATTATCATGTCTGAGCCAATATTACTGGTCATTATAATTACAGTATTTTTGAAGTTAACTTTTCGTCCTTTGGAATCAGTAAGTTGCCCATCATCCAAAATTTGGAGCATCATATTAAATATATCTGGATGGGCTTTTTCTATCTCATCAAATAAAATTACAGAATATGGACGGCGACGAATTTTTTCTGTGAGTTGGCCACCCTCGTCAAATCCCACATACCCAGGAGGGGAGCCTACTAATTTACTCACAGAATGTTTTTCAATGTATTCACTCATGTCAACGCGAATCAGTGCTTCTTCATCATTAAACATAAATTCTGCAAGAGCACGAGCCAGTTCAGTTTTTCCAACTCCAGTAGGACCCATGAAAATAAATGAACCAATAGGCTTCTTCTCCTCAGAAATACCCGCTCTAGACCGTCTAATTGCGTTTGAGACAGCCCTTATAGCTTCTTCCTGTCCAATTACTCTCTTTTCTATCTGAGTCTCCATATGAGCCAATTTTTTGATTTCGTCTTCAAGCATTTTTGAGACAGGAATATTGGTCCAGCGAGAAACAACTCCTGCGATATCTTCTTCTGTTACTTCTTCTTTTAAAATTGACCTACCTGTTTGGATCTCAGCTAGCTTATTTTCATTAACTTTAATTTTCTTTTCCATTTCAGGAATATCATTATAGCGAATCTCAGCAACTTTTTTTAGATCACCTTTTCGTTCTTCTATATCAGCTTCTTGTTTTTTTTCATCAATTTTCTTTTTTAGGTCACGTATTTTTGTAATAATATCTTTTTCATTTTTCCAATGTACTTCAAGCTCATTGCTTTGTTCCTTAACATTTTCAAATTGCTTTTTAAGATCTTTTAAACGTGACTTGGAGTCATCATCTTTTTCTTTTTTTAGAGCTTGCATTTCAATTTCAAGCTTCATCATCTGACGTTTCATTTTGTCTAGATCGTCTGGCATAGACTCAATTTCGAGTCGCATTGCAGATGTTGCCTCGTCAATTAGGTCGATTGCCTTGTCTGGCAAAAATCTATCTGGAATATAACGACTAGACAATTCTACTGCTGCCACGATTGCTGGATCTGTAATTCGAACACCGTGATGAACCTCATATTTTTCTTTGATACCACGCAAAATTGCAATTGCATCCTCTTGAGATGGTTCATAAACAATGACTGGTTGAAAGCGACGCTCAAAAGCAGCATCTTTTTCAATATATTGCTGATATTCTTTGAGAGTGGTAGCACCAATAGTATGAAGCTCACCACGAGCAAGAGCAGGTTTCAACATATTGGAGGCGTCAACAGCGCCTTCACTGGACCCGGCGCCTACAATTGAATGTAATTCATCGATAAACAAAATTATCTTTCCTTCTGACCTTATAACTTCCTTCAGCATTGCTTTGAATCTCTCTTCAAATTCACCGCGGAATTTTGTACCTGCAACCAAAGCACCAATATCCATTGCAATTAGCTCTTTATCCTTTAAGCTTTCTGGAACATCACCATTTACAATTCTTTGGGCCAGACCTTCTGCAATTGCAGTTTTTCCTACACCAGGCTCACCTATAAGAACAGGATTATTTTTTGTTCTGCGTGATAAGACCTGCATTACTCTACGAATTTCGTCGTCTCGTCCAATCACTGGGTCAAGTTTTTCTTGACGAGCAAGTTCTGTAAAGTTTTTTCCATATTTTTCAAGTGCCTGATAAGTTGATTCTGGAGTAGGGGAGTCTACTCTCTGTGTCCCTCTCACTTCTACCAAAACTTTCAAAACATCATCATATTGTGCTTTCTGACGCGACAGAGAGTCACTAATCGGATTTTTATTTGTAAGAAAACTTAGGAGCAGGTGTTCTACACTAATATATTCATCACCCATTTTTTGGGCTTCTTTTGTAGCAGTTTGTAATATAAATAGCATTGCCTGTCCCAGCATAATTTGACCGAGACCACCGCCAATATTATTACCAGGATCTTTTGGTAGAATTTTTATCATTGCTTGTACTTCATCTCGGAGTTGTTTAAGATTGACATTAAGTTTTTTTAAAACCGAAACAACCACACCTTCTTCTTGCTCTAAGAGTGCAAAAAATAAATGGGGTGGTTCTATCTGAGCATGTCCGTTTTGGGCAGATATATCAGCTGCGTTTTGAAGCGCTTCTTGAGATTTTTGAGTAAAATTTTGTGGAGGCATAATCAAAAAAGCTTAAAATGCTTGAAAGGCTTAAAATGCCTAAGAAGCTAATTATTATTAGCACTCTTGATATTAGAGTGATAATAATATACCATACTGGCAAAAAAAGTCAACATATGATAGGATTATACCATAATTAGGCTAAAAAATTATCCAAATTAAGTGGTTTAAAATATTTTATAGAACACAGATCAGGCTAATTTCCAAACGATAATCTGTGTTTATTTGTTTAATCAGTAAGATCTGATTCTATTATGGCGATTAATATTCTGGGAGTTAGAATTGATTTAGTGGATTTGGAAGAAGCTCTTACGAAGGTGCGGGTTTTTTTGAACTCAAACAAACAAAATGTAATATTTACACCAAACCCAGAGATGCTTGTAGATTCGCAAGATGATAAATATTTCCATGATGTATTAAATTCATCAGATCTAAATGTCTGTGACGGTACGGGTCTCTACTTAGCGTCATTTGGTAAATTAAAAAGAATACCAGGAGTAGACCTGATGTTAGAGATATGCAAAATTGCAGAACAAAAGAATAAAGCTGTTTACGTGCTAGGAACTGGAGATGTGGAAGTATTAAAAAAAACAAAGGAAAAATTAAATGAAAAATTTACAAATTTAAAAATAGTAGGAACTCACGCTGGTCCCAAAATAAAAATGAAAAAAATTAACAATTCAACAATATTAAATTTAGATCAAAAAGAAAATGATTTGATTATAGATGATATTATATTAAATGCACCTGACATACTCTTTGTCGCTTTTGGACACAACAAACAAGAAAAATGGATTGCCAAATATATAAATAAGATGCCCAGCATTAAAATTGCCGTGGGTGTAGGTGGAGCATTTGATTATATTTCAGATTACAAAAAACGTGCACCAAAAATTATTCAAAAAATTGGCCTAGAATGGCTATTCCGATTAGTAAAAGAACCAAAACGTATAAAAAGAATATTTAAAGCAATTATAATTTTCCCAATCCTATGTTTAGTAAAGCACAAATAACTGAGACAAAAAAACTTCATCAAAAAAAATACCGTAAAGAATACGGACAATTTATTGTAGAAGGTTTGAAAGGCGTACAAGAAGCAATCGACGCAAATGCTAAAATTGTAAGTATTTTCGCTACCCAAGCTGTTAGACACGAGATAAAAATATCGAAGGATTTGGTAATAGAGACAATAACTGAAACTGAAGGTCAAAAAATGACTAACACAGAGACATTTCCTGGTGTAATGGCTATTATTAGTATTCCAACTGATCAGAAATTTAGTCACGGCCCTATTGTCTGCCTCGATAGAGTCAGTGACCCAGGTAATATGGGAACAATAATACGAACAGCAGATTGGTTTGGTATAAAAAATATTTTGATATCAGAAGATTCTGTGGATCCATACAACCCAAAAGTAGTAAGGAGTTCTATGGGTTCAATTTTTCATACAAGTATTATTGAAACAGAGAATCTAATTGAAGCTCTAAGAGAACTCAAAAAAAATAAATATAATATTGTGTCGCTTGCTATGGAAGGAAAGGACATTTCAAAGATAAAAGTAGAAAACAATACTGTATATGTTTTTGGTAGTGAATCACACGGAGTTAGAGAAGAAATATTAGAATTAGGAGATTCATATTCTATTCTAGGTCATGGTGATGCAGAGTCATTGAACGTGGCTGTTTCTGTTGGGATTACTTTGAATCAGGTATTTGGTAAATAAAAAAGCCGCCCCAACAAGTTGAGACGGCATACACGTTTCCGATATTCTAGGCGGGACGGACATCTATAATGTCTGTGAAAGTGATACTTTCACTTTTAGAAAGACAAAGCTCACAGTCTGTCACATCCAAGCATTCGTCGGGTAAAATCACAAGACCTACACCCGACTCTAGCGTTACCTCGACAGCGACACGATTTTGCCGTAGTAAAGAGATTAAATTCTCCTGTATATCACCAAGACGCATTTTTTTCCCTCCCTGGTTATGTTTCGTAATATACAACATATCACTATATACCAATTTGTAAGATTTGTCAATGTTGACCAGTGGATAAGAAAAATATATAATAAATCACACTATGATAAAAACAAGATTTGCCCCTTCACCAACAGGTTTTTTGCATATAGGCGGACTGAGAACCGCTCTTTTTGCATATCTTATTGCAAAAAAAAATGGTGGTGATTTTTTATTGCGTATAGAAGATACAGACAGAGAACGTTTTGTTGATGGCGGAATTGAGAACATAATCCGATCTCTACAATGGGCAGGCATAAAAATTGACGAAGGTGTGGACATGGATACAGGTAATGAGATAATTCAAAAAGGGGGCTCTGGACCTTATATCCAATCAGAACGTTTAGATATATATATTGAATACATACAAAAATTACTTGATGAAGGGCACGCTTATCATTGCTTTTGTTCCAAAGAAAAGTTGGAAGAAGTTCGTCACGAGCAAGAAGAAAATAAGCAACCTACAATTTATGATGGTACTTGTAGAAATATGCCAGAATCAGAAGTCAAAATTATGCTTCGTGAAGAAAGAGAACATGTAGTCAGGATGAAAATGCCGACTGAAGGAGTGACAAAGTTTAACGATTTGATTCACGGAGAAATTGAATTTCAAAACAAACTGATTGATGATCAAGTTATACTAAAATCAGATGGCTTCCCAACATACCACTTAGCAAATGTTATTGATGATTATTTGATGGGTATAACTAATGTTATTCGTGGTGATGAGTGGCTACCGTCAGTTCCAAAACACATAGAACTTTATAAAATGCTTGGCTGGAAACCACCATATTTTGCTCACCTCTCACTTCTTGTTAATGAGAAAAAGCAAAAACTAAGTAAACGCCACGGAGATGTTTCGGTTCAAGATTTTGAAGAAAAGGGCTATTTGCCAGAAGCTCTTATAAATTTTGTAGCATTCTTAGGCTGGAATCCTGGTAGCGAAAAGGAAATATTTACACTTGATGAACTAGAAAAAGAATTTTCATTTGAAAAAATTGGAAAATCGCCTTCAATTTTTAATAGAGAAAAACTTGATTGGTATAATCGAGAGTATATTAAATCCATGAGTAATGAAGAATTTGCCAATCGTGTTATGCCTTTTTTTGTTAATGCTGGGTTGAAAGTTGAAAGTAAAAAGTATAAGATAGAAAGTATTATTGCTCTCGAAAAAGAAAGAGCTAATACTCTAGTTGAATTAGTAGACGAAGTCGCTTTTATTTTTGCTGAAAAATTAGAATATGAACCAACACTTCTGGTCTGGAAAAAAAGCACAAGGGAAGATGCAAAAGAAAAATTGGAACAAGTTTTGCAATTACTTTCACAAATAGACAATAACAATTGGACAAAAGAGGGGACTCAAAAGATTATAATGGATTGGATTTCTGAAAAATCTTATAATAATGGAGATGTATTATGGCCTATGAGAGTGGCAATTTCTGGAAAGAAAAATAGTCCAGGCCCATTTGAGATTGCAGATGCTTTGGGAAAAGATAAAACTATCGAAAGGTTGGAGACTGCTGTAAAACTTCTTTAGTACAAGATTTTATAATAAAAAAATTAGCCGGCGATCCATAATAGACGCCGGCTTTTTATTTCCTACCCCCCTACGTAAATGGTGTTTCCTTGTTTCCTGGAACCAAGAATTCACCAGTTGTTATATACTTACGCTTCTGTTTTTCTCGTAAAAAAAAAGAAGCAACGACGAAAACTGACAAAACACATGTCGCAATTATGATACCCATTTCACCCTCTCTGCTATGGAATTTGTTGACAAGATTATATCACAAGTAGAGATATCTGTCAGATGTTTCTCATACTAGCTCATTTTACTATTTCATCTTGTCCATCGTTCATTCTTGTTACCTCTAGATCATTTGGTTTACCTAGAGGTAACACCGCACTCAGGTACA
Organism: Patescibacteria group bacterium; assembly: GCA_018824545.1. Classification (GTDB taxonomy): domain Bacteria; phylum Patescibacteriota; class Patescibacteriia; order Magasanikbacterales; family UBA922; genus JAHJGG01. Next base: position 14,726 of record JAHJGG010000049.1, read on the forward strand.
AAACATAAGCGATAAATAGCATTGCTAAAATTAAAATCAAAAAGATAGCAATATTACCTAGTAGTTCTTCCATGTCACCCCCCCTCCCTAGGGTTTGGATTACAGAAAATAGCCAAGTTTTCCTTAATGTGATAAAATACATGAGAAATAGAATTATGTCAAGAGTATATTTTATATTTGCAGGTTTTTTAATATTTGTTTTAGCCGGAGTTATACTTATACGGCCTACTTTTGTGTTTTCAGTAGATACAGACGAAAACAAAGAAGAGATAGACGAATTGAGCAACCAGATTGCAGAAAAAAAAGACAAAATTAAACAGCTTGAGGCAAGTATAGAGGTATACAAAAAAAAGATAGCTCAGACTAGACTAGAGAGTGTATCGCTTTCAAATCAGCTTTCAATACTAGACAATAGATTGTTACAAGTAGAATTGGATATAGAAATTACAGAAAATAAGCTAGATACCCTGAAGCTTGAGATAGAGGTACTGGATTTTAATATCCAAGACAAAGAAGCTTCGATTTCAAAACAAAAAAAAATAATCGCTGAACTGATAAGAACCATTCAACAAAATACTGACAGAAGCTACATAGAAATTTTTGCAGCCTATAGTAGTTTTTCTGATTTTTATAATAGGTTACAATATCTAGAAACTGTAGAAAAAGATATTAGCCGAAGTGCCAAAGCACTGAGAATTGCTAAGCAAGAAATTGAGGAAAAAAAAGCACAAAAAGAAGAAATTAAAAAAAGTTATGAAGAACTAAATACTAGACTGGCAAACCAAAAGAAAGATTTGGAAGAGCAGGCTAGATACAAGAGCGATCTCCTGGCACAAACTCATGCTTCAGAACTTACATTTAATTCTCTTGTTGGTAATTTGAAATCACAATACCAGCAAGTTGAAAACGAAATTTCAGGTATTGAGCAACAAGTTCGCAAAAAATTGGAAGAGCAAGACAAGCTTGGTGGCGTGAATGATGTAGATCCAGGCCTACTGACATGGCCTACACAAAGCCGATATATCACCTGTCCCTTCCATGATCCTGATTATCCTTTCCGTTATATTTTTGAACATAGTGGCATTGACATTAGGGCATCCCAAGGTACACCACTCAAAGCTGCAGCCAGTGGTTATGTAGCAAGAGCAAAACATTGTTCTAGCTCGTCTTGCTATAGCTATGTGATGATTGTGCATTCTGGTGGATTATCCACAGTATATGGCCATATGAGTAGTATTGTTGTATCAGAAGATCAATTTGTTACAAGAGGGGATATCATAGGATATTCTGGTGGTAGACCTGGTACAGTTGGTGCTGGTCCATTTGTTACAGGACCACATCTTCATTTTGAGGTGAGAAAAGATGGTATTCCAGTCAATCCTCTTGGTTATTTGATCAAGGATTATTAAAACCAAACTTTTTGCTTCTGCAAAAACATCTAATATCTGGAGTAGGGGAGAGGTGTCAATTTCGTCGCAGGTATATTTTGATGGCATTAAATTATTATTTTGAAATGCTGTTGAAGTTAGTTTCATATTATTTTTTTAATTATTAATATCAATAGAATCCTCACCTATTCATATTTTTTTATTTTTATATCCGATAGTTACAAATAAATAAAAATTAGTTAAACTTAATCCAATCCAATGCAGAGCATCGGAGAATTAAACAGATTTAAGTCACTCTATCAGTCTAAATCCATTCTTGTCAGTGTAATCAATGATTAAAATATTTTGTAATCCATACGAATATAGTACCTTTATTTAATGTATAAGTATATATTATGATACTTAACTAACAATCTAAATTGATTATAATGGCTCACAAGAAGTTCGTTGTGATTATTAAATAAAAAAGACGATACTCTATACCTTTATAATATTAATGCAGATTCTGTTGTGTCGCACAATCTAGTAATAGTTTAATAAATATAGGAGGGGATAATTAAGTAAATATAAATATATATA
>JAHJGG010000050.1 GCA_018824545.1 Patescibacteria group bacterium
GTTTTGAGAGGGGTAGAATTTTTTATGAATGCTGAACGGGCTTTTTTGGAACTAAAAAAAGCTCACGGTATTTACAAAGATACAAATCAACATGAATATGCAACGAGATGTCAAGATGCCATGGAAAGACTAGTGAGAGTCACATCCTTTAGCAGATCTTGGCCAGCTTGCAAATAGTTTGAGGGGGGGTAAGACTGGTACATACGTGTTTACCCGCGTTCCTGTACCAGTTTTTTTATTTATACAGTCAAGCTGATATAAAAAGTCTTATGTAATCAGATTTTTATTTTAATTGAAGTTTTATTGTTTCCAACACCTCACTCTCAGTTTGTTTTAGTGTTTTACCAGTAGTCATACAAATTGCTTGCTTGCTATCACCTTCAGCAGAAGAGTAGGTATTTAATATATTTTTTGCGTCAATTGATTTATTATTAGACCGAAGAATTATATGAACTTCTTGCAATCCCTCTGTATTTTCGTGTTCATGAAAAATTAGAATAACTTTTGCTTCTGGAGAGTTGCTAATAATTTCGTCCATTACATCATACAGATCTTTTTCCTCAGCTCCAGAGCGGATAAAGTTATCTCGAGTAATGGTAGTAGAGACTAGTCCTGTACCTCTTTCAGATTCTAGATGAGATAGGGCTTCTCCCCAAAGTTTTAGAGTTGAAATTGATCTGGTGCGGTATAGCTGTTCCACAATGTGATCGCGGTTAGCACCCAGAGTAATCAGTTTTCCTGCATTGGCCAGAGTGTGTGGCTTTATATTTTCTGTTTTAAAACTTCTGGTGTTTGCAATCATTCCTGTCAGAAGAGCGGTAGCAATGGCATTATCAATATATTCTTCACCCAAGCGACCAAACAATTCATAAAGAATCTCAGCAGTAGATGTGGCAGTAATATCCACTAGATTGATATGTCCGTAGTGTTCATTGCCAGCATCGTTATCAATATTTATGATTGGAGTTTTGTAAAAAAGTTCTGTATTATTTTCATATAAACTACCAAGAGAATCCAAATCTTGTGAAGACACAGTGATGATAAGGTCGTATTTGAAATCTGACTGGGCAGTCTTCACTTGTTCGCTAGTCAAGACACCCTGCTTTGGAGTAATGAAGATTCGCAGTTTTTCATTTTTTACGTCATAGCTCAGTTCACGCAGTCCTGCATCTTTTACGTCTAGAGTAATTATGAATTTTTTTAGATCATAGATTTCAGATTTAATTAGTTTTGAATCTTTAAGAAATTTATAATTTTTTGGTAAAGAAAAATCTTGGCACACAATATCAACCCTTTTTCCAAGTCGTTCCAAAAATAAAAACATAGCGATTGCGCTAGAAATAGCGTCGCCATTTGCGTTTGTTCTGAAAGTTATCAAAATATGTTTTTTATCTTCCAGAAGTTGGCTAATTTGTTGGACCTGGGTTAAGGCCATAACATTTCATGTGTCATGATTCATGAAGCATGGGGCATGAAACGATTTAGTATGCATTCTACATGCAATAGAATAGTTTACCAATATAATAAATTCTTGTCAATGGAGCGTTAATTATAGATGTTGTCTTAGTAATTTTTTGGCTTTATACACTTGAATTCTTGCCTTTTGTGCGTTTTTTTAGTAGAATTCATGTATGATAGAAGAAAAATAAATATGGAAAAAGCTTACGAGCCAAAAAAATACGAGGATGAGATATATAAACGCTGGGAAGAGTCGGGTTTTTTTAATCCAGATAATTTGGAAGGTGAGCCATACTCAATCATGATGCCACCACCAAATGTAACTGGTGTACTTCACCTTGGTCATGCTCTTGAAAATAGTCTGATGGACACGATGATTAGATTTCAGCGGATGCGAGGAAAGAAGACGCTATTATTGCCAGGAACAGATCATGCTGCAGTTGCCACGCAAGCACGAGTAGAAAAAAATTTAATTGCTGAAGGAATTGAACACCCTCGAGAACACTTTGGTAGAGAAGGCCTGTTGGAAAAAATTAGAGAGTATGCAGAAGAATCAAAGGCAACAATTTTGAATCAAATCAAAAAGATGGGTACTAGTTGTGATTGGTCTCGATTGGCTTATACTTTTGACGAAGATAGAAGTAAGGCAGTAAATACTGTTTTTAAAAAAATGCATGAGGATGGCTTGATCTACCGCGGACATCGTGTGGTCAATTGGTCTGTAAAGGGACAGTCAACTTGTAGTGATGACGAGCTGGTTCATGTAGAGAGAAAAGCCAAATTATATACATTTAAATATAGTGAAGATTTTCCTTTCACAATTGCTACCACACGTCCAGAGACAAAATTGGGTGATACAGCGGTTGCGGTTCATCCAAAAGATAAACGATATAAAAAATATATTGGCAAAGAATATGAAGTAGACTTTTGTGGTAATAATTTAAAATTAAAAATTATTACTGACGAAGAAGTTGATCCAGAATTTGGAACAGGTGCTCTTGGTGTAACTCCGGCCCACAGTCCGACTGATTTTGAAATGTATGAGAAACAAAAAGCAAAAGGTGAACCCATTGATCTAATTCAGGTTATTGGTGGGGATGGAAAAATGACAACTAAGGCTGGAGGTGAATTTGCAGGACTATCTGTAGAAGAAGCACGTGAAAAAGTAGTAGCACGTCTAAAGAAAGACGGGTTATTTGTAAGTGAAGAAGAGATAGATCAGAGCGTCGGTACATCTGATAGATTTGGTGATGTTGTTGAGGCTATTCCGATGCAACAGTGGTGGCTTGACGTAAACAAGGAAATACCAAGTAGGAAAAAAAGTTTAAGAGATCTGATGAAAGAAGCTTTGACAACAGGATTAGATGGGGATGATGAAAAAAAAGTAGTTATTAATCCAGAAAGATTTACTAAATTATATTTAGATCGAGTAAATAATTTGCGTGATTGGTGTTTGTACCGTCAGATTTGGTGGGGGCATCGTATTCCTGTTTGGTATCGTGGAGAAGAAATTCAAGTTGGAGCTGATAAACCTGATGGAGATGGATGGATACAAGACGAAGACACTCTTGATACTTGGTTCAGTTCTGGTCTCTGGACTTTTTCGACGTTGGGTTGGCCAGATGAAAAGAAGTTTCAAGAAAATAGAGATTTTTATCCGACTAGCTGGATGCAGATGGGTTATGAAATTCTTTATCTGTGGCTCATGCGAATGATTTTGATGTCGGCATACAATCTTGATGAAATTCCATTTAAACATGTTTATATTCACGGAATGTTAAGAGACAAAGATGGTCAGAAGTTTTCCAAATCAGCTGGTAATGGTATTGATCCTTTGGAAGTGATTGAAAAATATGGAACAGATGCTTTGCGCTATAGTTTGATGTCTGGTGTTACTCCTGGAAATGATTCTAGGTTTTATTTGGAAAAAGTTGAGGGTGCAAGAAATTTAGTAAATAAGCTTTGGAACATGAGTCGCTTCATGTTAATGAATATTGAGGAACCAAAGATTGATATTGAATGTCCAGAACCAAAAACCTTAGCTGATAGCTGGACTTTGAATTCCTTAAATACTTACATAAGAAATATACATGACAGTTTAGAGAGTTATCAGTTTTCTGTTGCGGGTGAGATACTCCGTTCATTTACTTGGGATCAGCTAGCAGATTGGTATTTGGAAATAGCAAAAATTGAGGGAAATAAGTCTGAAATTTTGAATTATATCTTGAATGTAATTTTGAAACTTTGGCATCCGTTCATGCCATTTGTGACCGAGGCGATTTGGGCAGAAATTTATGGTGGGGAAAAAATGTTGATGGTAGAAAAGTGGCCTGAATCTAAAAAAAAGAATTTTGTTTGTGATGATGATTTGTATTTGTCAGGTTACAACTTAATTAGAGACATTATTACAGGCATCCGTTCTCTTCGTGCAGAATACAAAATTGAGCCAGCAAAAAAAATAATTGTTTATATTAGTAAAAATAAATTAATAACCGAAAACGCAGAAGTAATAAAAGTATTGGCCAGAGTAGAAGAGATCAAAGATTTATCAGAAAAACCAGAAGGTGCAGTTGGATTTACACAAGGCGCTATTGAAGCATGTATTGATTTAGCTGGGTCAGTTGATACAGAGAAAGAAACAAAACGTATTCAAAAAGAAATAGATAAAGTTTCCCCATTTGTTTTGGGTCTTGAAAAAAAATTATCTAATAAAGAATTTGCCAAAAATGCTCCGAAAGAAGTAGTAGAAAAAGAAAAGCAGAAATTAAACGAGGCAAAGGAGAAGTTGGAAAAGTTAGGTGAACAGCTAATAAATTTAAGATAGTATATGAAAAGTAAAGATTCTCAAAAATTTGTCGAAAAAATGAGCGAGGGTGGGTCGGATGAATTAGAAAAAGAGCAAAATAAAAGGGACGCCATGTGTGTTTTTAGTGAGTTAACTCAAATAAATAAGGTAATGGAAAATGGGGCAGAAATAATAGAGCTATTAGGCGAAGAATTCTTATTTGCAACTTTAAAAATTAATGAGGATTTTGAAAGAGAACTCAAATCACTTCAAAATTTGGAATCACTACCTCATACTAAATTGAAATATACTGACGCTGATTTTAATCATGGCATAAATAATCAAACGGGTACTCTTGGACATCACGCAGGAATTATTTTAGAAACAATTGAAAATAATTTGTCGAGAGAGAGTGTTGGTAAATCCAGAAATATCGAAGAATTTCGGGAGCGTTGGAAAAGTTTGTTTGATACTTGGAAAAGATATAAATTGCTTTGTGAAGATTTGGCAGCTAGAAGAGTTAATCCAAAAAAAATTGAAAAAGAGTTTAAAGACAGTGATAGGGTAGAATTTTTGTTTGAAATATTAGATAATTATTTAGATAAAATAGATCGACCGGGTGGAGTGGAAGTCAATCATCAGATTGATGAATCTGTAAAAGACGTGGTTTTGACTGAGAAGATTTCTGTTGGTGCGTTGTTTAATAAAATTATGAATATAATGGAAAATTCACTTCAGAAAGAAGGGTTTGGCGCCAAAAACGTAACTTTTCATGCTACCATTGAAAATAATAATTTGGTAATGAGAGTTATGGACGATGGGGAGGGAATTCCACCAGAAGTAATAGAAAATATTTATAAAGAAAAATATACAACTCGGTCGAAAGGAACCGAGCATGGTGGTATAGGCCTGGCTTATGCCGACACGATAATTGCTTCGATGGGGGGAGAAATAACAGTTGATACTCATTACGGAGACGATAACAAAGGGAATCTGGAACTAGAAGAAGGTGAACCAAGTTATGATCCACAAGATTATAATACAATTTTTGAAATTAAATTTGCTTTAAAAAAAGAAACATAGTTTATGTCAATAAATACAGACAACAAAAGAATTCAAGAATTACTTACCCGTGGGGTGGAGAATATTTATCCGACACCGGAATTTTTGGAGAAAAGATTAAGATCAGGCGAACAGTTAACTTTGTATACCGGTTATGACCCAACGGCACCTACACTGCACATCGGTCATGGTATTACTATGCTGAA
>JAHJGG010000051.1 GCA_018824545.1 Patescibacteria group bacterium
ACGTTATACGCAATTCAAAAAATATTTTTCTTTTAATAAGGAATTTTGACAGGCTTTTTAAAAAGGGGAATAAATTTGTTTTTTATTTATTAGAAAGGGGTATAAGGTGTTTTCTCCGCTACGCTACGAAAACAATTTTACAAAAATAAATTCAGGATACCGTACATCAAAAGATTGCTAATTGAATAAAATTATGATAATTTAAACAGGATTGGCTAAACAACCAAACAGAGGAGGGCAACATGATTCTGAATATTCTTGGCGGTGGCGGGAGTGGCAAAACCACTCTGAAATTCGCCCTGCTAAGGATGGGGGCGAAGTTCACGGGTTTTGTACCTTACACAACACGGCCCAAGCGGCCAGATGAGACAGACGGCGTTCATTACCATTTCGTTTCAACTGAGGTATTCCAGACATATAGTAGTACCTTTGTATTGAAACGAGAGGCGGATGGCTGGCTCTATGGAGTGAAATGGAACAATCTAGAACAAAAAGCAGACGGAAGAGTGTTGGTAGCCACCTTTGACATTGATGGCATACGGGCATTGGAGGCGATGCATAAAAAGGTCAAGGTGATTTATCTCAACATCCCCGAGCTAGAACGGATACGAAGGATGCACGCGAGAGGTGATGAACCCGCAACAGTGATAAGGAGGATCGGCATTGATCAGAGACGATTGTCTCATCTCAACCTCACCTCTCCCGTACTTGAGGTACGAGACGGCGACCTCAATGAGATTGTCGAAAGAGTGTTGAAGTTTGTCGGTTGATGCCACAAAGAGCAGGAGAGGGTGATACTTTACACCCTCTCCTGCCAAACCTTAAAGAATAAATGATATTCAAAGATATGAGTATAACTCCGGTTCAACTTAAAAAAATAAGAGTTACCTTGAAATTAAACCCGCAAAAATGGAAAGAGGCAAATTATGGGCCTTATTATAAAACGTTACTTTTGTTTATAACGAACCATTGCAATTTGCGTTGCGAGTCCTGTTTTAATAAAAATAACGTCGGTAATTCAAAAGAAATGAGTTTTGAATATGTAAAAACTATTGTTGACAGTAACCCACAAGTTACCAAGTATGACATAATGGGCGGTGAACCAATGTTACATACTGAATTGGATAAAATATTAACTTACTTGGATGAACAGGGTAAAAAAATCGGTCTATACACAAACGGCATGTTGTTGAGTCGCTTAAAAACAACTTATAAAAATTTAAAACTTAATCTTGGCTGTCACTCTATAATTTCAAATAACACATCCCTTAAACCGGTCAAATTAGTAACCGAGCAAATAAAAAAATTTGAAAGCATTTACCCGATTAAACTTTGCTATTTAATCTCAAAAAATAATGTCAGCGATCTATTGCCGTTTTCTAAATATGTTGAAGATAATTTCAACAATATCAAGAAACTAACAATCGGCGCGTTGCGTGACGAATCGGATTATTGGAATAATGATTGTAAAAATATTTTGCCATTAGAAAAATATCCTCTCTTGATACAAAATTTTTTAGACGCATACGACGGTAAATTAAATGTTGATATATTTACTGAGGGTGTAGTATTTACACCCAGACTCCCACAATCCCAGCCTAATCAGCTCAACCGTTTTAAATGTATATTTGTAGACAACAAATATACCGAATGTTTATACGATGTAGGCGTAGACAAAAAACTTGACTTCAACCCCAAGTCACCAATTAAATTTTGCAACTACAAAAGATGTCCGCGATACGGAAGAAGTAATTGTCTTACAGATAAAATAAAGCTAATTAAAATATAAATTTTATCTATATGGAAAAAGAGCGATTTTCGATGTTAGTAAGCATACATATTTTATTTATAAAAAATAACCAAATACTTTTGCTTCTTAGAAAGAACATCAGTTCAGATGGTCTATATAGTGTAGTGGCTGGTCATCTGGATGGTGGAGAAACAGTCACCGACGCTATCATCCGTGAAGCCAAAGAAGAGGCTGACATTTTAGTTGAACCCAAAGATATTGAATTTAAAACTGTTTGCCACAGTTACAATCATAAAAACCGAAGGGAGTTTATTCAATTTTATGTTATTTGTAAAAAATGGAGCGGGGAGATTAAAAATAATGAACCGGAAAAATGTGGCGACCTTAATTTTTTTTCTCTCACCGACTTGCCAAAAAATATGGTGCCCTATGTAAAAGTTGGAATTGCCATGACTCTAAAAGGGGTTAAATATTACGAATACGGCTGGCATGGCGAGGACTAACAATAAAGTGCTCCTCATCTTAAATGCCCACAAATAATTATGATCTATAATTTTTTTGTTAATAGTCAAGAAGAATTTTCAAGCCACCCGATTGTTCAAAGTAGTATTTATTATGGTCAATATGATAATCGGAATTCTTGCTGGGATCCAAATAAAAAAGGAATTATTTCTCCTGTGCGTTGTTTTGTATATAAATTTTTATTACCCCATACCCAGTTGTCGCAAAGTTGCAACGTTTTTGAAATTGGATGTGGCACAGGTTGGTTACTGGCCGAGATAAAAAAATATGAGCCAAACATAATTATTGGTATCGATCCTTCTATAAAAAATATTAATATAGCAAAACATTTATATCCAGATCTCCAAATTCATTGTTCCAGTTTTGAAAACTTTAAAACAAACGATAAATATAATAGTATATATTCAGTAATGACCCTCAGCCATTTTTTAGATCTTGAGAGTTTCTTTATTAGATGTGCTAATATAATGGAAGTAAACGGTGAACTTATCATTGTTGTGCCTAATTTTGATTATTTTCAAAGACCGAGATTTGGGTATATGTCAGAATTAGTGCATTTCGATAGTCAATGCGCAATCAGGATAAAAAATAAATCCGGTTCATTATCACAAATAATTAGAAAGAACGAAGTATACCATAAAGCAGCAAATCAAGCTGGCTTGTCGTTGTTGACAGAAAAACTGATGAAGATTGATGAGGATCTTGTAACTGAGGAACCAAAATATAAAGAAAATTTTGGGTTACCAATGCATAATTTAATAGTATACAAAAAATGATAAAATACCATCCTCATCAGACAGTTAAAAAATACGAGCACGAGAAATATGCGTAATGCGAAAAAAAACGGTAATGTATTTATAGCATCACTTCCACGATCCGGGTCAACTCTTCTTGGAATGATTTTAAACCAACATAATGATTGTTTTTATACGGGAGAATCCTTTTATTGGAAAAAGTTAAATCCAAAGAATGAGGTGTGCACATGCGGAGTTAAAGGATGTAATTTTCTAAAAAATATTTATAACAAAATTAAACTTGATTCAAATATTTTAAAAATTTCCGATGTTGTCGTTAGGATTGACGCTATATTACAAAATGAAGATGAGAAAAAAACCAATAAGACCAAAAATAATTTTTTAAAAGATATTCCTCAATGTTGTGTCGGTTTTGAAAGCTTGGTAAATATATATAGGCAAAAAACCCAAAAAAGAATAATTATAGACTCCTCATCCAATATTATTTTAGCGAAAGAATTGATGGCTATAAATAAATGGAAAGTAATTATTTTAACGAGAGATCCGCGCGGAATAATTAGTTCACTTAAGGAAGCCGCACGTAGACATCAAGGAATAATTTCAAAAAAATTATGGTGCGAATATTTAATTGATTTTGCTAAAAGAGCAAATATCCTATCCTCTCAAGAGGATACTTTAACCGTAAAATATGAAGATTTATGCAACAACACCAATAGTACAGTAAAGAACATATGTAATTTTTTAAATATTAAGTTTGATCCGCTAATGCTACAATATAGACAAAACAAGGGGCATATTTTGATGGCCAATCGAATGCGGTTGGATGAAAGAGAAAATATTAAAGAAGATGTTAGCTGGAGATCTTCTTTATCCAAAAATGAATTAGGGGTAATATGTAATAATAAAAAATTGATTAACGCTTATAATAAATTTGGATACAATATTAAGACCGATATATGAAATTTAACAAAACATCAAGCTTATTTGTCGGCAGGTGGCAACCATTTCATGAAGGACATAAGACACTTATTGAAACGGTGCTTAAGGAAGGCAAGCCGGTCATAATTGCTATCCGAGATACAGAGATTAGTCATGATAATCCATTTTCCACCTTTGAACGATGGTCGATGATCCAAAAAGCACTTGCCGAGTATAGAGACATGGTTAAAATTATCGTTATTCCGGACATTGATGAGATTTGTTATGGTCGGGATGTTGGTTATGGAATACGCAAAATTGATCTTGAACAACAATTGGAAAATATTTCAGGCACAAAAACTAGAAAACAGCTAAAAGTTACTAAAACGATAATTTGGCTTACTGGTCAAAGCGGGAGCGGTAAAACTACTATAGCCAATATTTTACAGGAAAAATTAGGCGGCATTATTCTTGATGGTGATGAAATGAGAAGTTCCATCTCTACAGATTTAGGCTTTAATAAAAACGAAAGAGAAACCCATAACTTGCGTGTGGCGCGTTTAGCCAAAGTACTATCCAAAAAAACTCCCGTCATTGTTTCCGTTATTGCTCCCTTTGAAGATGCGAGAAAAATGATTGATGAAATCGCCAAACCTTTTTGGGTTTATGTTGAACGAAATCTACCATTAGATGAAAATAAACCGTATCAAATTCCTCTTATTTATCATGTCAAAATAAATTCAGACACACAAAAAGTTGAGGAACAGGTAGAAATCATTTTATCTGTATTAGAAAAATTTGAATTTGAACAATAAGGAGTTTTGAATTTTGGGCATTCACCCTTAACCCCTCTGCCCAAAATCCAAAACAAAAAAACAAATTTATGATTATTGAATAAAAATCCT
>JAHJGG010000052.1 GCA_018824545.1 Patescibacteria group bacterium
CAGATCCTCACCATGCTCTTGGTGGAAATAGAAAGAGCTTACTTTAATGGTGAATACTCCAGGATCTCTGATCTAAAGACTCGATTAGGAGTCACCATCACGCAAGTGGTGCAAACCTTTCGTGATGAAATTCACGATTGGAAAAATTTATCCTCTTGTGATGAGGATAGTTAGGGGGGGGGTTTACATTACCCGTCAGAAATTTATCTGACGGCTTTTTATTTGAAAAAAAAACCAAAATGAGCTAGTCTATACATATATGGATAAAATAAAACTGGGTAAGGCAAAAACAATCTATACTGGCAAAATATTTACTATCAAAGAACGTGATGTAAAATTTTCTGATGGATCTACTGGAGTATATGAATTTTGCGATCGGCCTGATAGTGTTAGTGTTTTGGCTTTTAACAATAAAAACGAGCTTCTAATGATAAAAGAAAGGCGTGTTGGATATAATCATAACGTCTGGTTTTTACCAGGTGGTAGAATTGACCAAGCTGGTGATACACCACAAAAGGCTATTGTAAGAGAAATGCGCGAAGAAGCAGGGTATAGACCCGGTACTCTCAAATTGATTCACAAAAAATCTCCGAGCTCCACTCTGCTTTGGGATATTTATATTTTTGCAGCCAAAGATTTGGTTCATGATCCTCTACCTCTTGAAAAAGGAGAATATACTGAACCATATTTTGTGCCGATGAAAAAAGCCCTGCAAATGGCACTGGATGGCTCCATTGAAAATGAATTTATCTCTTACAACATAATCCGATTTGACTATATGCAAAAAAATGGTCAGTTTAAATGGTAAATATGGATAATATTATAAATAGGATTAAAAAAGAACTTAAACACCACGTTGATTTGAAATACAAAGATGGCGCTACAAACTTTTTTAAAGAAGATATCGTTTGTTATGGTGTCAGAACTCCAGTAGTTAGAAAAATTGCCAACAAATATTGGCCTGAAATAAAAAAAGTGGATAAAAAAAAGATTTTTTCTTTTTGTGAAGAACTTTTAAAAAATAATTATTGTGAAGAAGCCACAATTGCATTCAGCTGGACCCGAAAACTTAAAAATCAATTTACAGAGGACGACTTCCCCATTTTTGAGCGGTGGCTAAAAAAATATGTAGACAACTGGGCCAAGTGTGATGATTTTTGTACACACTCTTTCAATTATCTACTTTATAAAAATCCAGATCTTTATCCAAAAGTAAAATTATGGACCAAGTCTAAAAACAGATGGATGAGAAGATCTGTATCAGTAATTCATATTACAACAGAAAAAAAATTCTATGTTGCCAAAAACCTCAAACACATCTTTGAAATTGCGGATATATTGCTAATGGATAAAGACGATCTGGTACAAAAAGGCTATGGCTGGATGTTAAAAGTTGCTTCAGATCACTCCCAAAAACAAGTTTTTGATTTTGTGATGAAAAGAAAGAATATAATGCCACGCACAGCACTTCGCTATGCAATAGAAAAAATGCCTGCTAATTTAAAAAAACAAGCAATGAATTAATATGGCACTCGTAAGACTACAAAAAGCAATTGCTGACGCTGGCATCTGCTCCCGCCGTAAGGCTGAGGAGTTGATTAGTTTGGGCAAAGTTGAAGTTAATGGAAAAGTAGTCCAAGAAATGGGAAATAAGGTGAATATATCCAAGGATGAAATTAAAGTAGAAAGTAGAAAGTTAAAAGTAGAAAGTAATAATATTTATATATTACTCAACAAACCGACTGGCTATATTTGTAGTGCAAACAACAAACAAGGCAAATCAGTTTTGGATTTACTCACTTCTGAAAACTCATTAACCCATAAACCCATAAACCCATTTCGCCTTTACCCTGTCGGCAGACTTGATAAAGATTCTGATGGTTTGGTACTTCTTACAAATGATGGCGAGCTGACAGATCTACTTACTCACCCCAGATATGAACATGAAAAAGAGTATGAAGTAAATATTTCCAAAAATCTAAGTTCTACTGACCAAAAAAAACTGGAATCAAATATGATAATTGGAGAAGACAATGTTCGTGGTCTAAAAATTAAAAAAATACTCAATAACAAAAAAGGCCAGACTGTTACAGTAGTTCTAAAAGAGGGAAAAAATCGCCAGATCCGAAGGATGTTTGGGCAATTTGGTTATGATGTTTTATCATTACGACGAATTCGCATGGGAGAGCTTAAGCTGGGTACACTACCGATTGGGAAATGGAAAAAAATAAAAAAAGAGCAGATAGTAAATTGACAAAAAAGTATCACAATAATAATTTGTTTTATAAATATAATAATATATGATAAATGAATCGCAAAATACTTTCCACGCACATGGTAGAGAAAAAATATTGGAAAGTCCTGATATAAACAAGCTAGAGGATGCATATAACAAAACCGGACAACAAGAACAAGAAGCTCGTGAGTTAAAATTCGCACGTGCCAATAAAATTATGAAAGAAAAAAATGAGGCTAAAATTAACATGGTAGTATTGTATATAAAGGAGTTGGATAAAATTAAAAAATTATACGTGAAATCGAAAGATCCAGTTGAACGAACAAAAATAGAACAAAAAATTAATGATATTAGAATGGTTATTGATGATCTTGGAAACGATCTACCTAAAATTGACAAAGATCTGGCAAATCAAATACAAAACATCCGAGACGAAAATGATTTGTATCAAACACTAAATAAATAAAATAAAGTCAAAAAATTTCACCGGTCGGTGGATTTTTTTTAGATAAAAAAAAGGGTAAGACCGAAGTCGTACCCTTGTTTTCTCCTTTCTGACTTAAACGACGTCAAGCAGACCCCCTTCTTTCAAGTCGGATATGAACATACGCTCATGATATCCTCCGTCAAGACGAAATTGGTCAGTGCTTGCTACCACATTACCCTCATGATCCAACCAATCAATATACACAACCAAACCCATAAAGTTTGGATCTGTCGGCAGACTAAGCGTGTCCGGTTTACCATTTTCACCAGGCACAAACTTAGGGTGACTATCAATCACCTCAAAATTAAACACGGCCAGCTGGCCATCGTTATCCCGGGATGCCTCAATCATCCCTGGACCCGTTTGTTTTGCTGTCCACCCATATTCCTGTAGAACCAAACCTAGTTTCATTTTAGCCTCCTCCATCGTAATTATGTGCATAATATTAAATTAACAATTTTCTATTTGTTATTTACAAATCTAAAAGGTAATGTATCTTCCGATATTAAATTTTCACCTTCTTTTCCTCCTAGATTATCTTTAAATTGTTTAAAATTTTCTTTTTTTTCAACTATATCTTTAACACGTTGCATAGATGATCTAAATTGATCCAAATCCTGTTTACTTAGCCCAGTAAATGCCTGCTTCATATCATTATAAACTCTATCAATGCTAGGTCTAACTTTTTCCAATTGGACTCCCAAAAAAATACTATCCGGATCATTATCGTCAATCTGCGTTCCCGGCTCACCAATATATTGAGATCTAAAAAAGGATTCTGGCAACCATTGCTCTCCATTCTCTTTTTTAAATTCTTTCTTTAATGTATAAAAAATAAAATCATAATATTGTTTGTGCTCTTTTGTAAAAGCAGGTGGTAATCCATCGTTTTCTTTTTTTCCAAAAAATTGATATGGTAGTCTATGCGCATCAGCAATCTTACAAATAATATCAAACATCGACTTAGTAAAAGCCAAAGTATCTGATGACACTTTTGGCATTCTAGCATCTTCATCAAAATTATCTCCACCTTTATCAGGGGTAAAAAGCAAAGAAGCATCTATATAAGTGGGTGTACCATATACACTTCCGGGTATTACGCCTATTCTTTTGCATCTTTCTAAAAAATCCCAGTGACTTTCTCCTTCTTCTTTTTTCGTTAGCTCATAAGATAGACCAAAATCAAGTAGCGATCCTCCGGCTGTAATGTTCGCAGGCTTAATATCATGATGAACATAACCTTGTTCATGGATGAATTTTAGCGCCTCAACAGTAGACCCCAACTTTTCAAAATAACCTTCTATTATATCTTGTTCATTAAATTCATTTTCTTTAATTTTTGCTCTATCATTATTTATCTGTTTTTCAAAATCATCTCCTTCATTTGACATGAGAATGAAAATTAGTGGGGCATTTTTTTCATCCGCCACAATCTCCTGTCCATTATCATTAAAAAAACCATATTTGAATAATTTGGGTAAAGCAATTTTTCTTGCTGCACCAGGATCTTTTTTCTCTATCTCTTCCATCGCCATATTCAATTTTGCCAACAATGCAGCCTCTGCTTCGGCGGATTTTCTTAATACACTTTGAGGTATTTTACTATTTTTTACGTCAAAGACCTTTATAACAATACCAGCATTTTCTTCTTGCCCATTTTCTGTTATTTCATTTACATGTCTGACTTCTCCAAAGGCACCCATTCCAATCTGATCTCCACTTATATAAGCAGAATCCCCATTGCTAAAAGTAAATTTTTCGATTGTTTTCACTATTTCCTTTTTTTCTAATATATTTTTTTTTATGTCTCTTTTAGATGGATCCACCACAGTTTCATCTTCAGTTCTTAAATCAACCACTGTTGAGGCACGACTGATATCAATATTACCAATTTTAGTTTTAGCAATTTCAAAATTAGAATTTTTTTTATCAAAAAAATTACGCTCTTTTTTTAATGCTTCGTATTCTTCTTCTGATCTATTTGCAGTATGCTCCGGTGACATAAAATTTACCTAAATTAAGTAACAAATTAGATTATCACACTTCTCCCCCTTTGTCAAGGGTATCTTTTCTGGGTAATTTTTTGTAAATTTAGCTCTTTTTTTTGACTATAAAATTACTTGTCTTATTATATCTCAGATAAGAATTTTATTCAAACTGTCTTGACAAACCCCAAATTATGTGCTAATATGGCGCCATGAGATTTTTTCTCAAAAAGAGCTCCCGTGTGGCGGGGAGACATATATTAAGCCAGAGCTAGACGGCCCGACATCGGCGACGTCTCCGCTTACCCTATAAGCGACACTATTGCTCAGGGTTTGCGGAGGGACCTCTTACAGAGGTTGAAACAAAACGGGACTGCGGAGTAGTCGACTTGCACTATAGAGAAGGGACTACACTTTGTAGACCCAAAAGCAAGAAGACAAAAGCAGAAGCAATCTGCGGAAACTAACGAAAGAGGTATCGAAACTCACCCTTTGAACCTGCAAAGGGATGTGCGAAAAAAAGTCTTAATCTTTTCAGGACTATCTAAGTTGCCATTTCAAATTGATGGCTTCTGAAGATTTGAGATCAATACAAAACAGCTACATACCCCCCTTCGGACTCGTTCGAAGGGGGACTTTTTTTTGTAGCTTTTATCTAAATCTGGTATACTATATTCTACTTTCTACTTTTCCCGTAGAGGAATAACCTGTGGGTATCTACTTTCTACTTTTTAACTTTATCCGCCCAAGGCGGATCCGCCTTGGGCGGATACTTTTAACTTATACTTATGCCTAACAAAGTCAACTTCAATACAATGCGATCGGTTTTTTTCTTTACCTTAATTATTATATTGGGTGTTGGAACTCTTTACATTATAATGCCATTTATCTATCCAATATTTTGGGCAGCTGTTATTGCTGTTCTTTTTTATCCTTTATACGCGCGGATTCAAAAGTGGCTCAAACTTCCCAGAGTCAGTTCGATGATCACGCTGACGTTTGTAGTGATCGTAATCTTTTTACCCCTCACTCTTTTATCAATACTCTTGGTCAACGAATCAGTAGAGCTGTATGTCCAAGTTTCAAATGGAAATTATCTTACCAGTGTAGAAGGTGCCACTGTCTGGCTCGATAATACTCCACTTGCACCTTACGTAGAAAAAGTAAAAACAGAATGGACTGGCTATGCCACTAGCGCGACAAAAGCAATAAGCATATTCTTGTTTCAAAATGTAAAAAGCCTGACAGAAGTATCACTCAAATTTGTCTTCATGTTGTTCATAATGTTTTATACTCTTTATTACTTTTTCAAGGACGGCCCAAATATGCTAAAAGCATTGATGCGCCTATCCCCCTTGGGTGACAAATACGAGGTAATGCTTTATCAAAAATTTACTTCTACTACCAGAGCCACTCTAAAAAGTACTTTCATTGTTGGGGGTATCCAAGGAATCTTGGGTGGAATAATGTTTTGGATTGCTGGTATTCAAGGAGCATTAATCTGGGGTTTGATAATGGTTGCTCTGTCTATTATCCCTGCAGTAGGATCTGTAATTGTCTGGCTACCAGCAGCAATTATAATGCTTTCTCTTGGACACATTGGAGCTGGAATATTTATTTTAATAGGTGGTACTGTGATCAGCTTTATAGATAACTTGATGAGACCACCACTTATTGGAAAAGATATCCAAATGCACCCACTCATAGTACTATTCACTACTCTTGGTGGTTTAATGATGTTTGGTATCTCTGGTTTTGTCATCGGCCCAATTATTGCTGCACTTTTTATGGCTATCATGTCTATTTACAATCATTATTATAGAAACGAACTGGAGAATAACTAATATACCTTAGCACTTTAGCACCTGAACACCTAATCACATTTAAACCGCCGAAAGGCGGTTTTATTTTATTAACAACAAACTATGGACAAATTATTAATAATAGAATAAAAATTAGTTAAACTTAATCCAAATGAATTGCGCCATCCTCGGGACACCTGTCCGCCCTTGGAGGAGAGCCCCGAGGTATTGGCAGAAAGCTTTTGGCAAATCATTGTTCGAATTCACCTTTCCGATGCAGAGCATCGGGGAATTAAACCGATTTAATTCACTTGTGTCAGTCTAAATCCATTCTTGTCAGTGTAATCAATGATTAAACTGTTAACCAACTGCAGACAATCTTTTGCAGGACTCCGACTAGTGTAGTAGGCCGTCCAGGTCTACAAAACCGGCCCATCGTGAGCCCCAATCACGAAGGGGATAAAAACCTCGTCCCGCAGCCGTCGGGAAGCATAGCCAGGGGAATGGCAATGGACTAACCCCTGTCGTACACAAATTGCTCTTTTTAGAGCGCCGTGCCTTGTCCAGTGCACACTCAACTTTCAGGGAGGGATCGGTGCACACCCAAAAACAGACTAAAGAGGGTCTTAACTCCCTCGCCAAAGAGTACGATTTTGATCTACTCAGTCTGGGGTGTGCACCAAACTCCCAACCACAAACTCCTGAAAAAGGTGTTTTTATTTTTACCCAAATACCTCACAGCCCCTGCAAATACAAGCTAATATCATGAGAAAAGATTCACCAACAAAACCATCTCATTTTAACAGCACCTTGACAACAAACCATTTTTTAGATATAAATAAGATTTCAACAGCCAAAAATAGGAAGGAAAGGATGCCCAGAAAAAACAGTTTCATACACGAAGAAGAAGCGAAGGTTGCTCTGCTCCAGGCAATAAAAGAAAATGCCAACCATGAAGACGGTGGCTGGACCGACGTTCAAGTCTTGGTCGAGGCTCTCTTGAGAGGTAATTCGGCCTGGAGTAAAAAACAAAAAGACGACATCTACCGCCTTATTTTCTACTTAAGGCGAAATTACCCTAGTTTAGTGCAGGCGATTGGAGAAAAAAGAAGCCGGGCCTATCGGCTAAGTGCTGAGGCCAAAAAAATTCTGGAGTCAAAGGCTCCTCTCTCATCCGCTTCTACAATGGAGGAAACAGGATGAACCATGGTGCACAGGGAGCGAAGATTAGCTTCGCTCCCTGTCCATTCATCTTTATGACAAATACCTCAAGCAGGTATTTTTTTGTTTTTTTAAAAATGATATAATCAAAACATTCTTAATTTCAGCCAAAGGCTGATCCGCCTAGAGCGGACTTAATTCTTAATTTTGGAGGTATGAAAAACAAAATTATTACCCGCAGAGGGGGCGGGGGCATATTGCTCGCGAGTATTTTGCTTGGGAGCTTTTTTTATTTTGGTGTAAACAATGTTCGTGGCGCCAACACTGATATTGTAATAAACGAAATTGGGGCTTACGAAGCTAGTGGACATGAATGGATAGAAATTTTTAATAAAGGTAGTAATCCAGTTGATCTAGAAAATTGGAAATTTTGGGAAGCAGAAACTAATCATGGACTTAATTTAATTTCCGGTGATGACTATATTATCGAGCCTGGAGAATATGCCATCATTACCCAAAATGATACAAACTTTTTGACTGACTATCCAGGCGTGACTGGAACAATTCTAGATAGCTCTTGGAATACGCTGAATGAAAGCGGTGAGGAGATTGGACTCAAAGATTCAGCTGGAGATTTTGTAGAATTTTTTACTTATATCTCTGCTACTGATTTCTCTTTGGAAAGAAAAGATGCTAATACTGCAGACTATACTGAAAACAATTGGGTAGAACATCTGGATGGTAATAGTGTAGGACGAGCAAATTACTGGTCTGGCGGAGAAGATCCAGATCCAGATCCAGATCCTGAAAACCAAGCACCTACAGCTGTTATCACCGCCCCTGCAACTGGAAAAACTGATATAGAAATAACTCTTAATGGTTCAAACTCAAATGATGCGGACGGAACTATTACCGAATTTGAATGGCAAATTGATGATGAGTATATTGGTGGAGAGGAAACAATAACTTACACTTTTACCACTACCGGCACGTTTTCAATTATCCTCATTGTAACAGATGATGATAACGCTACTAGTACAGACAGTCTAAATATACTAATAACCGATGAGGAAGAAACAGAAGAACCAGAGCCAACCCCCACCAGCACGCTTGCTTTAATTTTTATAAATGAATTTGTCTCTGATGCGGTGAGTGAAGAAAATGAATGGATTGAACTCTATAACGCTTCCACTTCCAGTATTGATCTTAATGGCTATACCCTACATGATGGTAATTCGCAAATTTACGCGCCCACCTCAACTCTTGAGGCAGGCGATTTTGTAATCATCACTCTCTCTTCAAATAAATTGAACAACAGCGGTGACATCATTATTTTAAAAAATGTTGATGAAGAAACGGTTGACCAAGTTACTTACGGCACTTGGGAAGATGGTGATGCTAGCGACAACGCCCCAGCCGTCACTGACCCCAATAGCGTAGCCCGAATCGCCGATGGACAGGATACCAATAATGACAAAAACGACTTTGCCGAGACTATCAGTCCCACTCCAGGAGCGAGCAATATAATTGTTTCTCCGCCAGACACCACTCCCCCGTCGTCTGGAGGTGGAGGTGGCGGTGATACTTCGCCGGATCCAAACCCTGCCGTCAGTTATAATGCTGGCGACGTGGTTATAAATGAACTAGTAAGTGATCCGGAAGACGACGAAGAAGAATTTGTCGAGCTGTTTAATAATACTGCCAATTCAATTGATCTTTCGGGCTGGTGGCTAGAGGACGGCAGTGAGAGCAAAACCACCCTAAGTGGCAACATCAACACCAAAGGCTTCTCGGTAATAGAAAAACCCAGTGGCAACCTAAACAACAGTGGTGATATTGTGATTCTCTTTGATCCTACAGGAAAAGAAATTGACCAAGTTACTTATGGCACTTGGGATGATGGTAATCTTAATGACAATGCCCCCACTCCAGCAGACCCCATGAGTTTGATTCGTAAAATTGATGGACAAGATGCTAATAATGATTATTATGATTTTGTCTTGACTACAACTATTACCAAGGGAGCGGAAAATATTGCAACGAACACCACCGAGGATGGTGAAATTATCGAGCAAGCTCTAGGGTCAAATGACATTATTATAAATGAAGTTTTACCAAACCCTGCTGGATCTGATAATGAAGAAGAATTTATCGAAATCAAAAATATCGGCAACACAACAGTTGACATTACTGGTTGGAAACTTGGAGATTCTTCGACCAAACGATACAAAATTACCCAAGGCAGTATAAAAGCTAATGAATTTATTATTTTTAAACGCAAAGTGACTAATATTGCACTAAACAATTCTGGTGGAGACGAAGTAAAACTATATTCTTCAGGTGATGCTTTGATTGATCAGATAAAATATACTGGTAGTGCCAAAGAAGCTGAAAGTTATGCGAGGCGTGATGATAACTCTTGGGCTTGGACAATCAAACTAACACCAGGATCTCAAAATATTATTGCAGGATCTAGTGCCACACCAATTATAAATATTGATGCTCAAACTGAGGTAATAAAAGATGAACCAATTATTTTTGATGCTTCTGATACTACTGACCCAGATGGAGAAGAAATGACTTTTGTCTGGGATTTTGATGATACGAATAGTGGCGAGGGTTCATTAATTGAGCATACATTCACTAGCGAAGGAGTTTATACTGTAAAACTATTTGTAACTGATACTAGTGGAAACGAATCTAAAAAATCAGTTATCATTACTGTAAAAAATAATCTGGATTTTATTGGTGGACTGTCAAATTCTGCTGTAGAAAAAATAAAAATATCAGAATTCATTCCCAATCCTACTGGATCTGATACTACTGAATTTATTGAATTATTTAATCCAACTACAGAGGGCATTGATATTTCAAATTTAAAACTTGATGACGAAGAAGCAGGCTCACGCGCTTACACTATTCCAGAAGGTACATTAATTTTGGCAGGAGAATACAAAGTATTTGGTCGGCAAGATACCAAATTGGCTCTCAATAACACATCTGACTCTGTTCGTATTCTTTATCCAGACGGAACCATACTCACTGAAGTCAGATATGATGATATTATTGAGGGTTCTTCATATATTCAAGATGAAGAGGAAAACTGGGTATGGACCAGCTCGGTCACACCTGGAAAAGCAAATATCTTATCTGTGCCAAAAGCCACTGCTGGCACAAAAATAACCAAAAGCAGTAGCAAATATGTAAAACCTATAATAAATACCACTCTAGCAAAAGTTCGCGACGAAGATCTCGGGGATATGATAAACGTCGCTGGAGTAGTCGCAGTAAAACCAGGAGTTTTGGGAACACAATACTTTTATATTGTTAGTGAACCGAGAGAAGCCAGCTCCACACCAAATGGTGTACAGATTTATTCTTACAAAAAAGAATTCCCCGCTCTAGCAGTTGGTGACAAAATATCTGTAACTGGTGAAATATCACAAACCAGTGGAAATACTAGAATAAAAACAACTCAAAAATCAGACTTGAAAAAAATAGACTATCTAGGTGAGCCAAAATCTACTCTGGTAGAAGTCACAGATGTAAACGAACCAGTGGAAGGCGCACTTATTACAGTAAACGGAGAAATTACTGAAATAAAAACTTCGTATATGTATGTGGATGATGGTACTGACGAGATCAAAGTATATTTCAAACGAGGAGCCGGCATTGATAAAAAAATATATGCACCAGGAGACATAGTTTCTGTGACAGGTATAGTGGAACAAACCAAAGACGGCTATCAAATTTTGCCCAGAGATCAAAAAGATATAATAAAAACTGGTGTGGTAGAAGATGTAGTGGTAAAAATGGAAAACGAAACAGTGGAATCCCAAAAAGAATTAGCAGAAAAATATTTGACCGCTACTGCTGGCGGACTGACAGCGATTTTGTTTGGATTATTTGTAAATTCTAAGGGTCTAACATTGTTGGCTTGGTTGAAAAAATTAATTCGTATAAAAAAGGAATAAAAAATATCAGCACAAGCGACAATTCCTCTTTTTTCTGTTATAATATCAAACATAAGTATTTCGTAATTTCGTACTGTTCGTACTTTCGCACATAAATATGCTTGACAACATCTTCCTCCAATTTAGCATCCTTCTCGGCATTACAGTAACTATTGCCGCAATCATGCGACTACTGCGCCAGCCTCTAATGAGCGCATACATTGTTGCTGGAATTATTGCTGGTCCATTATTTTTAAATTTAATATCTGGAGATAAAGTTGCTTATGATGCTTTTGCGCAGTTTGGAGTGGTACTCTTGTTATTTGTGGTTGGCTTAAGCCTGAACCTAAACCATATAAAACAAATAGGTAAAGTGGCTACGATTACAGGTCTTTCACAGTTTATTTTTACTGGAACAATGGGATTTTTGATTCTCTATTTTTTGGATTATCCATTTACATCAGCATTGTATTTGGGAATGGCCATAACTTTTTCTAGTACGATCATTACAGTGAAGCTCCTTGCTGATAAGCGTGACACAGAATCTACTTATGGAAGACAGACTCTTGGTCTTATGATAATCCAAGATATCATAGCTATTCTGCTCATGCTCTTTATAACATCATCAAGTGACCCAAATGTATCCGCAGGACACATTGGCGATCTTTTTGTAAGAGGATTTATTCTGATTGCTATAGTATTTTTTCTTTCCAAATATTTATTACCAAAACTTTTGGATCATGTGGCCAAATCAGGTGAATTTTTATTTATCTTTACCATAGCATGGTGCTTTGGTATTGCCAGCCTTCTATACTGGGCAGGATTTTCTATAGAAATTGGTGCTGTGATTGCAGGACTCTCACTTGGATCTTCTCCTTATCAGCCACAGATCTCCAGTCGGATCCGCCCACTTCGAGATTTCTTTATTGTTTTATTCTTTATTATTCTTGGGAGCGAAATGAGTTTGGTAGGCATGAGCAAAACTCTGGTACCAGGATTAATTTTGGCTGGTTTTATACTCGTTATCAAACCTATTATTCTCTACTTTCTGTTTAGACTTCAAAAATTCTCTCGCCGTAATAGTTTTCTTGTGGGAGTAACAGGAGCACAGGTAAGTGAATTTGGTTTTATTTTAATTTTTACTGGTGCAGTTGCAGGACACCTAAATGGAATAGAACTTCCCACCTTTACTATAGTTGCCCTAATTACCATATTTATTTCTTCATATGTAATCACTTACAATGAACAACTTTATCGCTTATTAATTCCTTTTTTCAATCGATTTGGTAGAGACAAACATAGACAAAAAGAAAATGCAGACGAAAAATATGATGTAATTCTTTTTGGTTATCACCGCCTTGGGTGGAAAATTTGTGAATCTCTGGCAGAAAAAAATGCTTCTTTTGCTGTGGTTGATTTCAATCCAATAGCCATGGAAAAATTAAAAAAAAGAAATATTCCTGCATACTTTGGTGATGCTGCTGATATTGAATTTATTTCCTCCTTACCTCTTCGAAATGCAAAACTAATAATTTCCACATTACCAGAAGCTGAGGATCAATTGGTTTTGATAGAATATTTGAGAGGTTTTAAAAAGTCTCCAGTCATAATTGCAAATCTTTATCACAACACCCACCTTGACGAGCTGTATGAGGCTGGAGCAGATTACATCATGATGCCTCATTTGCTTGGTGGCAATTGGATTGCTTCTGTAATAAAAAATGATCCTTGGACCAAAAAAACCTTCAAACTTCTTCGACAAGAACAAAAGCAAGACATGAAATTACGATTTACAAATGGAAACGAATAATAATGCCTCTTGACTAATTACAGCTAAATTGTTATAATCTTCGAGCAAAATTGGTTCGTATTTATGGAATTTAATAGGCCCGTAGTTTAGCTTCAGCAAGAGGCTGACCCGCCTTTGGTAGGGGTAGATCTTCCCGACTAAGTCAGGAAGATCAGAGTCCGAACTAGAGTTTTACAAATCAAATGGGCCCGTAGCTTAGCTGGTAGAGCGCCGCCCTTGCACGGCGGAGGTCAGGAGTTCGAATCTCCTCGGGTCCACTTGGCTTCGCCTTTCAGGCTACGCCAAGCAAGCTAATCTTGCTAATTATGTATTACGTTTACATACTGTACTGCAGTAACAATACGTATTATGTAGGTTTGACCGTAAACCTAAAGAAGCGGTTACTTAATCATCGAGAAGGAAAAACAATAAGCACAAAAAATCGACGTCCAATTCTATTGAAATTTTATGCTTGTTTTCCAAATAAGTCTTTAGCTGCTCAATTTGAGCAGTATCTAAAAACACATTCAGGCAGAGCCTTTTTACAAAAAAGATTAGTTAAACAAGGCTTGCCTGGCGAAGCCAACCAAAGGTTGGCGAAGACAGGCCGGGGTAGCTCAGTGGTAGAGCAGTAGACTGAAAATCTTCGTGTCGAGAGTTCAATTCTCTCCCCCGGCACTAGGCTCCGCCCCTTTTGGGGCTATGCCAATTAAACTATATAAATCTGCAATTAGTTTACGTGGCGAAGCCCGAAGGGCGAAGATCTTAGTTTACGTGGCGAAGCCCGAAGGGCGAAGATCTTAGTTTACGTGGCGAAGCCCGAAGGGCGAAGATCTTAGTTTACGTGGCGAAGCCCGAAGGGCGAAGATC
>JAHJGG010000053.1 GCA_018824545.1 Patescibacteria group bacterium
CAGGAAATGTCACAGATGAAATGATCAAAGAATACATAGAAAATCACAAACAAGATGATAAATACGGAGACTTTAAAGTCGAAAATTGAATTTATTCTAAATTTATTCTATGGACTTCCAGTCCATAGTGGTTAAATCAGTTCAATTTGTCTTCCCTTATGAAAGTTTAACGCAATATAGTCTGACTTCGTTTCGGACCCAGAGAAATAATATTAGCAGGGCAATCAATTTCTCTTTCAATGTATTCAATAAATTTTTTCATGTTTTCGGGTAGAGTATTATAACCACCAGCGACCATTTCTTCATACTGCTCTTCTGTATAGTCTTCCCAACCAGCAAAGGTTTCATAAATTGGCTTGGCTTTTCTAAAATCAGACAGGCTGGCAGGTATTTCGGTTATTTTTTTGCCTTCAATTTCGTAGGCAGTACAGACTTTAATTTCCTGTAGGCCTGATAAAATATCAAGCTTTGTAATGGCAATATCAGTGAGTCCACTTGTCCTGACCGAAAGTTTGACTGTTGGTAAATCCAGCCAGCCGATTCTTCTGGGTCTACCGGTAGTAGTACCATATTCATTTCCTTTTTCTCGAATTTTGTCACCAATATCATTGGCAAGTTCAGAAGGAAAAGGAGAAGTACCTACTCGACTTACATAAGCTTTTACTACGCCGATAATTCTAGCTTTGGTATTGAAGCCTAGTCCTGAGCCAACCGAAGCATAAGCTGCCACATTGTTGGTACTAGTAGTGTGGGGATAAACGCCGTGGTCTGTGTCTAGGAGCATGCCTTGCGCGCCTTCGTATAATATTTTTTTGCCTGCCTTGTACCCTTGATAAAGTTCGAGTTCAGTATCAACTATGTATTCTTTTAATTGATTACCATATTCCAAATAAAGCTCATAAATGTCATCAAAAGATTGGGTAAATTCAAAATTGAATACTCGGTTTAGAATGTTAATATTGAAGCTGTAGGCTTTTTCCAATTTTTCTCTAAACATTTCCGGGTCAAGTAGATCACCCACTCGAATACCATGACGATACATCTTGTCTGCACACACTGGAGCAATACCACGCTTGGTACTGCCAGCGGCGAGACTACCTTGGTGTCCGGTTAGAGCTTCATCCATGGCAATGTGGTATGGCATAATTACATGCGCACGTTGGCTTACTTTTAGATTGGGTTCAATGTTGCGTTTTTTTAGTGCGCCAATTTCTTGGAGCAGTACTTGGGGATCTACTACTACACCATTACCAATAATGGAGAGCGCCTTTGTATTTAATATTCCAGAGGGGATTATATGTAGTTGGTAAACTTCATCTCCAACAATGACAGTGTGGCCAGCATTATTGCCACCATGAAAACGAACAACGTAGTCTGCATTTTCAGCAAAAAAATCAGTGATTTTTCCTTTGCCCTCGTCGCCCCATTGGGCACCGACGACGATTGTAATTTGATCTTGCATATTAATGATTCTAATTTACAAATTATTTTGAATTTACTGTATTCCAAAGCAACCTTGCCACAGTAATAGGTCCAACACCACCAGGGGTCGGCGTAACATAACTCGCTTTTTTTATTACTTCTTCCAGATTAACATCACCCAGCATTTTGCCAGTGCTATAGTCAACTCCAGCATCAATTACGATTGCGTCTTCTTTCACCATGTTACCTCGCAATACATTTTTTTTACCCACTCCAGTTACAATAATGTCTGCACCCAGGCATTTTTCTTTTAAATCTTTTGTTTTACTGTTGCATGTAGTCACTGTGGCCCCCTGATTCATGAGCATGATAGCTAGTGGTTTACCAACTAGAGCTCCAGTTCCTACAATTGTGATGTTTTTGCCACCAGCATTTACTTTTAGATAATCCAAGATAGACATTACAGCCCCAGGAGTCGGTGGTACAATTTTGTTGGTCTTCATGACAAGCTTACCTAGATTGGTGTCTGTGAGGCAGTCTACGTCGTTCTCTGGTCTAATTGCATTGAGTACCTCTGTTGTATATAGAGGTTCTGGTAGGGGAAGCTGTACAATGAGTCCAGAAAGTGTTGTGTCAGACTGAATTTTCTCTATCTCATCAATTATATTTTGCTGGGATACATTTGCTGGTAGGTTGTGTAGTTCAAATAAAATTCCAACACGCTCTGCAGCTTTTTGCTTCATCCTTACATAAGTCTGAGACGGTTTATCGTTCCCAACCAAAATAATAGCCAATTTGGGAGTTATTCCATTAGCTTTTAGTTCAAGCACTTTTGATGCTGTACGCTCATGCAGATGTTCTGCAATAGATTTTCCGTCTATTAGTTTACCAGACATATTATTAAAGCATGCTTATTTTAGCATATATTTTTTTTAAAATAAAGCCCCAACCGAAGTTGGAGCTTTATTATTTTTTTATTACTAAAACAAATACATTGCAGTTAATATTGTAAGAAGAGCACATGTCTGCAATATAACATGTGGATGTTGTTTTTTTATTTCAATAGAAATTTTCAAAGCTAGTGCAATTGCAAAAAATATCAAAAATATAAGATAAATATTTTTTGATGTATCAAATATGCTTGTAAAAGTTCCCAAACGACTCTTGGCCATTGTATATTTTTGTTCAGGACTCTTGTCCAAAATTTTTACATAAGTCCAGGATATATTTTCCTCGAGAATGCTCCCATCAGCACCTTGTATAGTTATAATACCCGGCATAACTACACTAAAAAAGTTGTCACTAGTCTCTGGAATAATAGTTTCACCGCGGTATAATCCATCAATATTTAGAGTTAGAGGAATAGTGTATTGTCTAATATTTACAAAAGCATTTTCAATATCACCACTTACATCTACTACAGCCTGCAAAGCCAATTGATCTTCATCTGTATCTTCCCATGTTAGATAAGAAGTATCAGTATTATAAATTGGAGGGTTAGATTTTTTTGGTTTTTCTTTTTCACTCAATACCTCTTCTACTCTGGCTGGTTCAATCGCGACAAGTATAGGGGTGCTTGTACCAGTCTCCAAGATTTCTGCTTTTTGTTTTACTACTTTTGGTTTTCCAAAATGGTGTGCAGCATAGGTAGTAGGAATGTTATTATAAAGCCCTGGTATTATAGCCAAGCCAGTTTCTAGGTAATCTTCGTCTATCAGGTTGTTGTAATGTGTGGGGCTGTCGAGCCAGGCCTGAAAAAGTTCATTAACATCAGAATATCCCATAGCTAGATTTTCTCCAGCAATAGAGTAATTGTATCCGGCAGTATCTAGGAAATAGGCAAGTCTTTTTCCATCAGGATTTGCATGACTAAAATATTGTTTGTCAGCCATATCATCTGCTTTTAATAAGGCAGATAGATTTAGAAGCGAATTTTCGTCAAGCGTACTCAGTCCTTTGGTAGAACGCAGTTCATTGGTAAGCTCGATAATCTTTGATTGTTCTGCTGCCATCACATCTTCTGAAACATAGACAGCATCCGGCATGAATAGGGCGGTCCCGACTACAATAGATTTTATTAAAATAAAAAGAAAAGAATAAAATAATATTCTTTTGGTATGCAAAATATGAGGATGGTAGTTATTTTCCTCGTGGGGTATAAAGTATTTTTTGAGTGTATTTTTCATTTGATATTAATGATAAAAATTCTTGACTTTGTAATGAATATATTATATCATATTTGCGATGATAGCTAAATTCGGGAGTCGTCTAATGGTAGGACTTCAGGTTCTGATCCTGACTATTGGGGTTCGAATCCCTACTCCCGAGCGAATGAAAAAAAACGAGCATAAGCTCGTTTTTTAAATGAGCGAAGAGTGGGTGGAAATCGAACTAGGAAAGCCTGCCTGCCGTTAGGAAGGGGAGAAAACTTACGTTTTCTCTTGCTGAGGAAAGCTCACGAAAACCGGGTGTTTTCGTGAGAGTGAGCTTGCGAGCGAGTATTTCCACCCACCGAGCAACCTTAAAAATCGCTTAAATTAGCGATTTTTTTATTGTACCTCGAAATTAGATCTGGTGGGGTTAGCGTTTAGGTGTTGGTTTTTTTATTTATAAAATATGGTATAATAAAAAAAATATTAACTCCTTTTAACTTCCAATATTTGGGTGGGTTAATTCCCTGGCCTTCAGGCCATCGTTTCAACTTGAAACTCCGAGTATCGGGTGCTATGATGAGGTCATAATTCAAACCCATGCAAGGAATATTATGACCTACTACAG
>JAHJGG010000054.1 GCA_018824545.1 Patescibacteria group bacterium
CAAAGCAAGTAAGCGCGACAAAAAAGATCCTATGGAATTAAGAGAAGATGGTATTATTCCTGCGGTTGTTTATGGTCCAGAAATTAAAACAATTTCAATTGGTGTAAATTATAAAGAGTTTGAAAAGTTACACAATGAGGCTGGTGAATCAAGTTTGATTGACTGTATTGTTGAAGGTGAAAAAGATCCAATTACTGTTCTAATTCAAGATTTGCAGATAGAACCACTGAAAGGCAGAATTATTCATGTGGATTTTCGTCAGATCAAGATGGGAGAAGAGATGAATGCTACTGTTGAGCTTGAGTTTGTTGGTGAGTCTGTTGCTGTCAAAGAACAGGGTGGAACATTGATCCAAAATTATGAAGAAGTTAATGTAAAATGTTTGCCAAGCAACTTGGTTTCACATATTAATGTGGATCTTTCAAAATTGGCTACTTTTGACGAAGTAATTAAAATAAAAGATTTGGTACTACCTGAAGGTATTACAGTTTTGGATGATCCAGAAGGATTGGTTGCCAAAGTTGCCCAGCCACTTACTGACGAACAGTTTAAGGCAATGGAGACAGAAGGTGATAAGGGTGTGGAAAGTGTGGAGGTAGAAGGGGAAAAGAAAGAAGAGGGTGAAGAAGGTGCTGGTGTTGAAGGAGAAAAGAAAGACGAAAAAGTTGAAAATGAGAAGAAGGAAGATAAGAAGGAAGAGAAGAAATAAGACACAATTGTACAGAATAAAAAAGACGCTCGAGAGGGTGTCTTTTTAATTTCTAATTCACCTAATTTCTAATTCACCTAATAAAATTCCAAATGAATAATTAGATTTTATATGATATTTTTGTTATCATATTGTACATATGAATAAAAATAAAAAACAATTTAAATTGAGTGAGATAGGTAGTATGTATCTTTTGTCAGGATTAGTTGCAGTTACTGCAATATGTATGGGTACATGGTTTGGTTATCAATATTTTGCTGGCAATGTTAACTCGACCGCAATTATAGATTTGATTAGAGAAGAAAAAGAAAATCAGTGTGAACATGAGCGTGTTTTGGATGGTGTTTGTGTTGAGTCGGAAGAAGAAGTCAATCCAAAGTTGGTAGCAGTTATGATTGATAATCATTCAGAAGCAAGGCCACAGTCTGGGTTAGCGGATGCATCAGTGGTTTATGAAGCACCTGTAGAGGGAAATTTTTCTAGGTACATGGTAATTTATCCAACTCATGCTGAAGTTGATAAGGTGGGGCCAGTGCGAAGTGCCAGACCTTATTTTCTTGATTGGCTAAGTGAATATGGGGATGCAATGTATATGCATGTTGGTGGATCACCAGAAGCTTTGGGTAGAATTGTGGACGAGGATGTCAATGATTATAATGAGTTTAGGTATGGTAATAATTTTTGGAGAGATGGTAATCGCTATGCTCCTCACAATACCTATACTTCAAGTAATTTGTGGAATAAATTGCTAGATAAATATGAAGATCAATATTCAAAAATCAATTATGATGGTTGGAATTTTGGTGAAATAGAAAATTGTATTGAAAATTGTACAGATGATATAAATGTTTCATATCTATACATATCATATGATGTTGTGTGGAAATATAATACCAGCACAGCAAAGTATTTGCGCTATTTAGCAGGAGCTAAACATAAAGATACAGAAGGAAAACAGATTGAGGCAGATACAATTATTATTCAAAAAGTGGAGAGCCAGGTAATTGATAATGTTGGTCGTCTGAAAATAGATACAATTGGAGATGGGGAGGCAATTGTTTTTCGAGGTGGTGAGAAGGTAGAAGGGGTATGGAAAAAAGAATCGCTCTCTGGTAGAACAAAATGGTTTGACAAAAATGGAGAAGAGATTATAATAAAGTCAGGAAAGATATGGATTGAGGTTTCTAATGAGAGGACTGAAGTAGAATATAATTAATAATATATGACAGATAAAACAGAGGGCAATCGAGTTCGTCTAAATGGTGAGCAAATATTTAATACATTTGGTAATTCGGAAGTGGGGGAGAGTGAACAAAGATTAATGGTGTTGCGAGAGAAATTAAAAAAGATACGCGAACATAAATGGGACCCCGAATTTTCTGATACAATAGATAAGATAGAAAATTTGGAGTTAGAGTTGGAAGAGAAAATTGCTGTACTTGAAAGAAAGCTTCGAAATGATATAAATAAATTTAGCGATATACACGGAGGCAAGTAGTTTGTAAAAAAATTAAATTAAAATTTCTACTATACGATTGTGACCGGCAAGGTCTTTTTTTATTTCGATTTTTGCAGTAGGTAGGTGTTTTTGGATGAGTTTTGTGATTGAGTTAGATTGTAGTGGGTCGATTTCAATATAGGTTTTAGGTTTTAGGTTATAGGTTTTAGACAAAGATTTTATTTGTTTGAATAACTGTTCATATAGAGCAAGGCCTTTTTTTTCTGCGATCAGCGCAGATTTAGGTTCGTGTTGAATTGAACTTTCAGATTTGAATTGTTCTTCGGTGAGGTAGGGAAGGTTTGCCGTAAGAATGATGAATGATGAATGATGAGTGATGAATTTATTGGTGAATATGGGATCTAGTAAATTGCCATGAAGGAATTTAATATTTACATTATGGTTTTTTGCATTTTTTTTGGCGATTTTGATGGCTGGTTTGGAGATGTCGGTGGCGAAAGTTATTGGTGTTGAAGTGTTGAAGTGCTGAAGTGTTGAAAGTGTTGCGATTGGAATACATCCGGATCCAGTTCCTACGTCAATCAGCGTTGCTCGTTGCTCGTTCTTCATTGCTCGTTGAATTTCTTCAATTGCGAAATCAACTATCAATTCTGTCTCAGGTCTGGGCACTAGAGTGTGTGTATTTACCAAGAAATTAAGTCCATAAAATTCCTTATGCCCTGTTAAATAAGCTGTCGGTACGTCAGCTATTTTTTTATTTATTAGTTTTTTAAATTTGTAGCTTTGTAGCTTTGTTATTTTGTACTCTGGATGTGCTACAACAAACTCACGCGCCTTGTTTAGCACGTGAGCAATAATTAGTTCAGCATCAAGTCTATTGATTTGTACTGAAGCTTCTTTTAGCAATTCAAAGATTGTTTTTTTCATTCTGACATTATGATTTATAAATCGTAAGCCGTAAGCCTTATGTCTTAAACTGTAAACTTTAGGCCTGATTTTCGTAATCAGCTTTTCTCAGTGCATCTATAATCGATTCAATATTTCCATCCAAGATTGTAGGAATACTGTTCCAGCTTTCTTTTATTCTGTGGTCAGTAATACGGTCTTGTGGAAAGTTGTAGGTACGGATTTTTTCACTGCGATCCCCAGTTCCTATCATGCTTTTTCTTTTTTCAGATAGAGCAGTATCCTTTTTTTGTTTTTCTGCTTCATATATGCGAGCACGTAGCACTCCCATGGCTTTTAATCTATTTTGAACTTGAGATTTTTCGTCTTGGCATTGGGCAATGATACCAGTTGGTATGTGGGTTATTCGAACAGCGGAATATGTAGTATTTACACTTTGTCCTCCGTGGCCACCAGCACAAAAAGTATCTATACGTAGATCATTGTCTTTTATTTCTATTTCTGTTTCTTCAATCTCTGGTAGTACTGCAACGCTAGCAGTAGAAGTGTGGATTCGACCAGATTTTTCTGTGTCTGGGATTCTCTGAACACGGTGTACTCCCATTTCGTATTTCATGTCTTTGTAAACATTCTTTCCACTTACCGTAAAAATTACCTCTTTGTATCCACCAATACCGATTTGATTTTCACTCATGAGACTTGTTTTCCATCCATTCTTTTCTGCATACTTCATATACATACGCATTAGACTTCCTGCAAAAAGAGCTGCTTCATCGCCTCCTGCTCCGGCTCGGATTTCGATAATTGCATTTTTTTTGTCCATTGGGTCACTCGGCCTAGTCATCTCATCTAGCTTTTTTTCAAGCTGTTCTTTTTTTGTGCGCAATTCACTCAATTCTACCTCTACCAAAGACTTCATGCCTTCATCTTTTTCGTCGAGTACCATTACGTCAGTTTCTCCAATGCTATTTTCTAAACCTTGCAAATCAGAAATGATTTCGTATACAGGTTTTAGGTCGTTGTATTCTTGAGAAATAGTCTTCAGTTTATTTTGATCAGCAATAACAGTAGGGTCTTGTAGATCCTGTTCTAATTTTTTAAAATTGTTTAATATTTCTTGGTATTTGGTGTTCATAAAAAATATTGATCCATGATATATGATATATGATAGTAATATCATATATCATATATAACATATCATCAAGTTTTCAAATATAATGAATGAGTAAAAAAAAAGACAGACTATTTCAAAAAAATCGTCTGCTTTTTAATTAATAGCTATTTTATTTTGGTTGCTTTTTTGGCTACTTTCTTTTTGCTAAGAACTTTTTTGGCAGATTCTGCTCCGACACCTTTTTCTTCTTGTTTTTTGGCACGAACTGCGTGTTTTGTTTTTTTACCTTTTCGAGTATCAGCTACAGCTTTGATTCTAGTCAATTTTTCTTGGAATTTTTCTACACGACGAGCAGTATCAACGAATTTTTGTTTTCCAGTATAAAAAGGATGGCACATATTGCAAAGTTCTATGCGGATTTCTTTTTTTGTAGAGCCAACCATAAAATTGTTGCCACAGGCGCAAGTAATGGTACACTCTTCATGATATTCTGGATGGATGTCTTTTTTCATATAGCTACGGATCTACAGATTGTACTAATCTACAGATACTATGGATTTATAATATTTAGTGAGAAGAGTATAACATGAGGGGTGAGAGGTGTCAAGTATTGACATATTTAGGCCTACACTGTATACTCTCAACTTAGATTTAGGTACATCTTGCATTATTTTGAGTATCTAGTATAATACTATCTACAAATAGAATATGATTATAAATATCTTCACAATAATTCAACTCGTATTATCAATATTGCTAATTATTGCGGTTTTATTGCAACAACAAGGCGCTGGACTTGGGGCTGGTTTTGGTGGTGGCGGTGGTATCCAGACCACAAGACGTGGGCCAGAAAAGATGCTTTATAAGCTTACAATAGCAATTTCAATTCTTCTATTTACTACCTCTTTGGCTATTGTCATTATATAGCACAGAATTGGTTTTCAGTTAGTTGGTAGAGGTATGTGGAAAGGAAAGGGTAAGTAGGTTCTTATCACTATCTTTCTATATCCCTCTGAACTTCTATATTCTTTAAGTCTTTTAACTCTTCTTATAATTTTGTGCCCAAAGACTTCTTCAAAAAAATAGTGGCGCGCATAAAAAAATTGCGCCCACAAAAATCCATTGTCAGTAATGATGATATTAAATTGATAAAAGACGTACATGGGCGTCGTTTTCCTGGTATACGTCAGATTATTCATACTAGCAAATTACTCTCAGGTATAGAGAGGTTAATTTTTCAGGTAAGTATCTTGGTTTTTTTGATTAGTTTTGTTTGGCTCTTCATTTCTATTTCCAGTAATTATAGAGTTCAAGGGCCGGCAGTGGGTGGCAAGTATATAGAAGCAATAGTTGGGTCTCCTGAGCTGATTAATCCTGTATTTGCTTCACTAAACGAAGTCGATATGGATATTAGTAGGCTAGTTTATTCTGGACTCATGAGGATAGACAACAAACAGCGCCTAGTACCTGATCTTGCGGTTAAGTATGAGATTAGTGAAGATAATAAAGAATATTTATTTTATTTGCGAGAAGATGTGGTTTGGCATGATAATATGCCTTTTACTGCAGAGGACGTTGTATTTACAATTCAGACTATTCAAAATGAAAGTGTTAATAGTCCACTACTTTTGAGTTTTCAGGGAGTCAAGGTGGAAGCAATTGATGACTACACTGTTAAATTTACACTAAACGAACCATTTGCATTATTTTTGTCCAGCCTAACTCTTGGTATTTTGCCAGAGCATGTATGGTTTGATATAGCTCCAGATAGGATGCGTTTGACTCAAAAGAATTTACAACCAATAGGAACAGGACCATTTGAATATAAGCGTTTTATAAAAAATGATGCAGGTTATATCCAGAGATTTGAATTGGAGAGATTTGAAAATTACTATAGGCAAGTACCTTATATAAAAGAATTTGTTTTGGAATTTTTTTCTGATTATGAGGGGGATACTGGAGCAATTCAGGCTCTTCGACAACAGAGTGTAGATGGTATACATTTTGTTCCAAGCGATTTGAGAGATAAGGTTGAGAGAAAATATATTAATATTCATACTTTGCAATTGCCACAGTATACTGCTTTATTTTTTAACAAAACAAGACAGACAAAGCTTGAAGACAAAGACGTGCGACTAGCCTTGTCATATGCATTGGACAAAGATCAGATAGTTAGAGAAAGTCTACATGGCGAAGGGCAGGTTATTTACAGTCCAATTTTGCCAGGATTTCCAGGCTATGATCCAGAAATTGAAAAAACAACACATTCAATTGAAAAGGCAAATGAACTTTTGGATAAAACATGGGAAAGATTTAGTGCATCTGAGTATCGAGCAGAAAGAAAACAAAAATTAATTGAAGATTGGTTGGCAACAAATTCAGAGCCAGAGGCAGTAATAGATCCTTCTCTGATTCTTCCTCTTGAAGTAGATGATAACAGTGATTCTCCTGTAGTAGAATCAGAAACAGAAACGGTAGATGAGGAAAGACAAATTTCAGCTGATGTAGATATTCAGATCGAAGAACAGCTAAACAGTGAAATAAATGAAGCTCAAACTTTTTATCGTAAGAATAAAGATGGAGAAATATTTGAATTAAGTCTTGTGACAGTTGATCGTCATGAATATCCACACGCAGCGGAAAGAATTGTTGGTTTTTGGCAAGAGCTGGGTATCAAAACTAATCTAGAATTTGTGGAGCCAAAAGATTTGTCAAAGCAAGTTTTGAAAGATCGTTCGTATGACATTTTGCTTTATGGTGTAATCTTGGGCAATGATCCTGATCAGTATCCATTTTGGCATTCAAGTCAAATCGATTTTCCTTATTTAAATTTGGCTGGCTATGTAAATCGCGATGCTGACAAATTGTTGGAAGAAGCTCGTGAGGCAGCGGACGAAGAGGCTGTGATTGAAGCATATAAAAAATTTCAAGATTTAATTTTAGAGGATTTGCCAGCAATATTTCTCTATACACCTACCTACACTTATGCAACACATGAAGATATAAAAGGCGTAGGCGTTACTAGAATTTTTACACCTTCTGACAGGTTTGCTGATGTTTTCAGCTGGTACATCAAGACCAAGGGGAAGTGGAATTTTTGATCACATAAGCACAGTATCACTGCAACACGTAAACAATTTAAGATTTAAGAAACACATTATAATTATGTGCTTCAGTGCTTAAGTGACAAAGTGCTTAAATGATATAAGCCGAAGTGGTGAAATTGGTACAATGAACCACAAGGGTTCATGGTCGTGTACTCTTGTAGTACGCGGTACACGCACGTTCATTCAAAAACACAAAGATAGAAGCCGAAGTGGTGAAATTGGTATACACGCATGCTTCAGGTGCATGTGGGGGAAACCCTGTGGAGGTTCGAGTCCTCTCTTCGGCACCAAGCTTATCTTCAAAAAGGAGGGGAAAAAAGAGGGAATATTAATTAACAGTTTTTTAAATAACTATGATAACAAAAAATAGTGGCCAGGGTCACTGGACCAAAAAGAGTTCTGAAAAAAAAGACACAACAAGTAAGCCAAGAGTGGCAAGTCAAAATTATAAAAAAAAGCAACGACATCCAGATAATAGAAAAAGGCCTGCTGGTCAGAGCTATAATTATAATACAAGAAAAGAAGAAAAATTACGCATTATACCAATTGGTGGATGCGAAGAGGTGGGTCGAAATATGACTGTGTTTGAATATGCAGGGGACATTGTGATACTCGATATGGGTTTGCAGTTTCCAGAAGAAGATATGCCAGGTATTGATTACATCATACCAAACACAAAGTATTTGGAAGGTAAAGAAAGAAATATCCGTGGAGTTATTTTTAGTCATGGACATTTGGATCATATTGGGGCTTCGCCAATTTTACTTGAAAAGCTAGGTAATCCACCAATTCTTGGAATGGATCTAACGCTTGCCATGGTAAAACATAAAGTGGAGGATTACAAAAAGAATACATCAAAAAATCTAAAGACAATTCGTATTAAAAATGTAAGAGATGTAATTAGACTCGGTAGTTTTACCATCAAGTTTTTTCAGATAGAACATTCTATAATGGATGCAGTAGGAGTAATTATTGAGACTCCATCAGGATCGGTAATCCATCCTGGGGACTGGAGTCTGGGTCGTGATAAAAATGGCAAGCCAACAGTGGATTATACTCAGTTGGGTAAGAATCTAAAAAAACCAACCGTACTCATGCTTGAAAGTTTGGGTGTTGTACACAAAGAAAATAGAGTGGATGATGAAACCATGTATAAAAACTTGCTCGAAATTTTGAAGGAAGCTCCAGGACGAATAATAATCGGAACTTTTTCTTCACAGATCGAACGTATTAAATGGGTAATAGATGCAGCAGGAAATCTGGGTAAAAAAGTTGCACTAGATGGCTACAGCATGAAAATGAATGTGGAATTGGCTCAGAAGTTTGGGTATCTAAAAATTAAAAAAGGAGTTTTGATAGATATAAAACAGCTAGACAAAGTACCTGATAAAAAATCCATTGTTATCGGAACTGGAGCCCAGGGCGAAGAGAACGCAGTACTTGCTAGAATTGTGAATGGGGATCATCGTCATGTTAATTTGAAAAAAGACGACACTGTAATTTTTTCTTCTTCAGTTATCCCTGGTAATGAAAGAACTATTCAGCGCCTAAAAGATAATATGTATAGACAGTGTGATAATGTAGTGCACGGTGAGTTTATGGACGTACATGTCAGTGGTCATGCTACACAAAAAGATATTTTGGAAGTTATAAGACAGATACAGCCGACTTACTTTATTCCGGTATATGCTCATCACTACATGCTAAAGGAAACACGTAACTTGGCAATCAAAAATGGATTTCCAAAAGAGAAGATTTTTGTGCCGGACAATGGTTCTGTTATTGAGGTAACCCAGCGTGAAGTCAAAATGTTAGAGAAAAAAGTTCCTAGTCATTATGTATTTGTGGACGGTCTGGGTGTAAGTGATACCCAAAATATTGTTTTGCGAGACCGACAAGTATTGGCAGGGGATGGTATGGTGGTAGTAATTATAACAGTACGCAATAAGACTGGAGAATTGGTACAAAATCCAGATATAATTTCTCGTGGATTTGTTTTTCTCAAAGATAACAAAGTATTGATTGAGGACTTACGCCACAAGGTAAAGCACATGGTAATTAAATCCAATCCAAAGACATGGGTTGATTCAAATATGATAAAGAATGATATTCGTGATAAGGTTGGCCAGTTTCTTTATACCAAGACAGAGAAGCGTCCAATGGTTTTGCCTGTGGTGATTGAGGTGTAGAGTCACGTATCACATATCATGTAATAAAAATAAAAAATCTACAGGAAATGTAGATTTTTTATATACAATGAAACTTGTTAAATATTTCAAAACCAGCTACACTATAATCACTAAACTAATAAAATTCTATGACCAAAAAAATAATAATCTCTGGAATTCAGCCAACAGGTAATTTACATATAGGTAATTATCTGGGTGCGGTAAAAAACTTTGTGGATATTCAAAATCAAGGTGATTTTGATGCTATGTATATTTTTATTGCTGATTTACATTCTCTCACTGGTGGTTTGACAGCCAAAGAACGCCATGAAAATATCATTAAGGTTACGGCAGAAGTCTTGGCCTGTGGTATTAATCCAAATAAAATAACTTTGTTTGCTCAGTCACATGTAGTTGGACACACAGAGCTTGGTTGGATTTTTGACTGTGTAACACCTATTGCAGAGCTTGAACGAATGACTCAGTTTAAAGATAAATCAAGTCGTCAGGAAAAAAATATTAATGCCGGACTCCTTACATATCCAGCTTTGATGTCAGCAGATATTTTGATGTATCACGCTACGCATGTGCCTGTGGGAGAAGATCAGATTCAGCATGTAGAGCTGACACGTATTATTGGTAAAAAATTTAATACTAAATTTGGAAAATATTTTCCAGAAACTAAGGTGATGCTTACCAAGACCGCCAGAGTGATGAGCCTTCTTGAGCCAAACAAAAAAATGAGCAAGAGTCTTGGGACAGGACATGTGATTGAGCTGGCGGACGAGCCAAAGGTGATTGAAGGTAAAATAAAAAAAGCTGTTACTGCGACAGAGGGCGGTGGCAAAGCTCCAGGAGTAGAGAATTTACTCATGCTACTTAATGAATTTGGAGATAAAAAAGTTTATAATGAATTTAGCCAATCTGAGAAGAAGGGGGATATCCGGTATGGTGATTTGAAATCGGCAGTGTCGACTGCAGTAGGTGATTATTTCAAAGATTTTAGAGAGAGAAGAAAAGAGCTCTTATCAAATCATGATGAAATTGCAGAGATTTTAATGGCAGGTGCAGAAAAAGCACAGGCCGTGGCTGATAAGACGATGGATAGTGTGAGGAGGATGGTGGGAATACGGTGACTTCAGATATCAGATAACATGAGTCATATAACAAATAACATAAAACAAATAAAAAAGTCTCGCAAGAGGCTTTTTTATGTGCTTGAAATAGAATAATGTGGTATAATGATCATAATCTTTCATAATTCATAATTCTAAATTCATAATTCTTTTTATATGACAAAAGTACCACTTTATCGTGAGGCTATAATTAATAGCTGGCGACTTGCATGGAACCATAAATTAATGTGGGGGTTTGGATTGTTTGCTGCTTTTTTGGGTCAGATGGGAATCTTGGAGCTTGTGACAAAAATTGGTCTGACCGGCACAAGCTATGCATATTTTCCTACATGGATAGTTTTGCCAGATTTGTATAATTTATCCACTAGTTTGGGGTCTCTTTCTCTTCCACTAGAGGGTTGGCTCTGGGTAATCTGGCTTGGATTGGTTTTGTTTGGTTTTGCAGTACTTCTGACATTTGCATCAGTGTCTTCTCAGGGTGCAATTATTCATTCTACAGCACAAGCTGTAAAAAAACCTAAAAAATTACCAGATGTTGATAGTGCTTGGAGATCAGGTACAAGTCATTTTTGGAGATTGTTTGTCCTAAATCTGATAAAAAAAGTAGTAATTTCTTTACTTGCTATATATCTAGCATATGCTACAGTAAATGTAATTATTTCAGCTAGTGGGACTGACTACGCCTTGTTCATCTCCATATTTGTTCTGTCTGCAATAGTAGGAATGGTACTGTCATTTTTGTTGATTTATGCAGCTGGTTATGTAGTGGTAGAAGAATATTCTATTGGCAAGGCAATCAGATCAGCGTGGAGATTGTTTACCAATCACTGGTTGGTTTCGATTGAGGTTGCAATTGTTATTTTATTTTTGAATATCGCTCTTAGTCTAGCTATTCTTGTTTCATTCTTTATATTATTCTTCCCAACTTTACTTTTGTGGTGGATAGCAGTATATTTTGTCAGTAGCGCTCTTTATTATGTAGCCATTGTAATAGGCATGATTTTGTTTACAATATTTATAATTTTTGTAGGCTCAGTCTTTACTGTGTTTACTACTTCTGTATGGACGTATTTATTTATGAAAATGCACAAACCAGGAGTTACCAGTAGGGTATTGCATTGGTTTGGCTTCCGCAGTTAAATAACTAATCACCTAAATACCCAATCACTTAAACAGCATTAGTGTCGGTTGTATGTGGAGTAGTAAAAAATAATATTGGTGATAAAGTGATCAGGTGATCAAGTAAATCTTGTATGTCTGACTTTCAAACAATTGGAGACTTATCAAATAACCAGACTCAATCCGGATCTGGTGGTTTGCAGGTTTCTTCTGGAGGGGTAGAAGAAAAATTGGCAAAAAAAATGGGGCAGGTAGCATTGAAAGATAGGGAAGCTGAAGCAATGAGACTTGCTCAATCTGTGGGTTTGCCACATATTGATTTGGAAAGTTTTCCAGTAGGTCCACAAGCTCTGCGCCAGATACCTCTTGAGCGTGCCAAAAAAATTGGTGCTGTTTGTTTTTTTGCTGATCAAGAAGAATATAGAGTCGGTGCAATGGACCCTGGAAAAGAAGAAGTGCAGGTATTTTTAAAAGAATTGGAGGACAAAAATCAAGCAAATACAGCTCTCTATGTAATTTCAAAAAAAAGTTTTGATAAAGTTGTTGAATTATACAAAACTTTGCCAACTGTAAAAGCGATAACAAAAGACGTGAGTATAAAGGAATCTGATTTGGAGAGTGTACAGGTAGATGTTACAGATCTGAGCTCTTTGCAAAGAGTACTCGAAGATGCAAATGCTACCACAAGTTTTGTCTCTATTTTGGCATCAGGCTTGAAACTAGATGCATCAGATATTCATATAGAAGCAGAGGAAAATGGTATAGAAGTGCGAGTCCGACTTGATGGAGTATTACATGACGCAGCAAAACTCCCAAGAGAGACTTATCGTCAGATTGTATCTCGTATAAAGCTTGTTTCAGCCTTAAAATTAAATATAACAGATAAGCCTCAAGATGGTCGGTTTAGTATAAAGCTAAAAGGCGGTGATGTAGACGTGCGTGTTTCTACTATTCCTACAGTTTATGGAGAGAGTATTGTGATGCGTCTTTTGGCACAGTCTAGAGAAGGGGTGAGTCTCGAAAGCCTTGGTTTATCAGAAGATGATTATAATATTTTGAAAAGAGAAATCGAAAGACCAAATGGAATGATTATAACCACTGGTCCTACTGGCAGTGGAAAGAGTACTACACTTTATGCAATCATGAAGATCTTGAATAAACCTGGGGTCAAAATTATTACATTGGAAGATCCTGTTGAATATAAAGTAGAAGGAATTAACCAGAGTCAGGTAGAGCCTGACAAAGGATATACTTTTGCCAAGGGGTTGAAGTCCATGATGAGACAAGATCCAGATATTGCCATGGTTGGAGAAATTCGTGATTTGGAAACTGCAGAAACTGCGGTACAGGCTTCGCTTACGGGTCATTTGATTTTATCAACTCTTCATACCAATAGTGCTGCAGGAGCAGTACCAAGATTTTTGTCCATGGGTACCAAGCCATTTTTATTAGCACCAGCACTAAACTGTATTATTGGTCAGAGATTGGTGCGTAAACTATGTGAGTCTTGTAAAGAACCATCTCAGATTGAAGAAGGGCGAATGGAGGAGATCAAAGCACAAATTGCAAAGATGCCAGAAAAATTAAAAAAATTAGTAGAAACAAAAGAACTTAAGTTTTTTTCTGCTCCTGGCTGTAAAGCTTGTGGTTCAATTGGTTACAAAGGCCGAATAGGTATTTATGAAATTTTTGTTGTAAATGAAGATGCAGAAAA
Organism: Patescibacteria group bacterium; assembly: GCA_018824545.1. Lineage (GTDB taxonomy): Bacteria > Patescibacteriota > Patescibacteriia > Magasanikbacterales > UBA922 > JAHJGG01. The sequence goes on from JAHJGG010000054.1 coordinate 13,433, forward strand.
AAGAATACTTGCTGGTGAAATTTCTGAATATGACATCGCAAAGATTGCACAGGAACAAGGAATGGTCACCATGATCCAAGATGGAATATTAAAAGCACTTGACGGAATTACATCAATTGATGAGGTTCACAGGGTGATTGAGTGAGTAAACCTAATCACAATATCACCCCATCACAATATCACTTTGTGTCCGATTACTACTTGCGAACTTTTTTTACTTGCTAGTTTGGTACAAAAAAATGTATAATACCTCAAGTGATGAAGTGATGAAGTGATGAAGTGATGAAGTGATAGTGATGAAGTGATGAAGTGATCGGGTGATAAGGTGATAATATACTTAAGCTATATCTATGACCCCAAGAAGATTAGAAACAAGTTTGACTCGAAACCAACCTGTACGTTTTTACAAAATTGTAGCAGTTACTTTTTTGCTAATTACAATTTCACTATTGGGAGCAATAATTTTTATGTCTTCCAAGCGAGCGGTTATTACAATTAGTAGCAAAGAAACACCAACAGAAGTTAATTTTATAATAGGAGTAGGTGAAACAGACGAATCTATGAAGCTAGAAGGTCTGGTCGCCACGACTACTATTTCTATTTCAGAAGTTTTTTCACCCACTGGTACAGAGCAAGAGCCAGCACAAGCCACTGGGATTATTACAATTCATAATATTTCTTCTACTGACCAGCCACTTGTAGCTACTACTCGTTTTCTCACTCCAGACGACGTACTTTTTCGTCTGGAAAATGCTGTGACAGTTCCAGCTCTAGGTAGTGTTCAGGCAAATGTCTATGCTGATGAAGATGGAGCAAATGGAAATATTGGTCCAACAGAAAGATTGAATATTCCAGGGCTGGGTGAATCTAGACAAAGAGAAGTTTACGGATCAAGTGATGACTACATGACTGGTGGACTTCGTACTATTGGTATTTTGAGTGAAGAAGATATAAACAGAGCCAAAGCAGTTTTGAGAGAAAAAATTATTGAGGTTGGAAAGGGCCGTTTTACAGATTTGGGGGATAATTATAGCGCAGTCTATTCTGTAGTTTCCGAGACCAGCTCTTCTGACGAAGAAGTTGGAACAGAAGTTTCCGGATTTACTGTTACATTGAGTGCTGAAGTCGTGGGAATATTTTATCAAGCAGAAGAAGTCTCTGCCTTGGCAGGCAAAGAAATTATGAAGCAAGTAGTGGACGATACAGAGATTATTCAGATGGGTAGTGGGGAGCCAGTAATAACTTTTGGTTCATATAATTCTGCAAATAGCAGTGCCACATTATCAGTGTTTCAAGATGGTCTTGCAAGTTTAAATCCAGAAAGTCGTCAGATAGAAAAGATGATGTTTTTTGGAAAGAGTAGAGACGAGATTAGACGTTATGTCCTGTCACTAGATCATGTCCACTCAGTTGATATCAAGTTTACACCAGCCTGGATGCAGACCGCACCGCATGTAAGTGATCATGTGAGTGTGGTGGTGAAGAATATTCGATAAGGGTTAAGAAGTAAGGTATAAGAAATAAGGCATACGATTACGAAATATGAAATTTGAAAACACCTGGTGAGGGTGTTTTTTTGTATAACATCATAATCTTTGTTATGTGTTATGTGAGGAGTGAGTTGAAAACTGGTGTCACTTCAATTTATACAGTTGAAAATCAATGTAATAAACTTCTTTAGCATCAACTTTAGTTAGTAATTCTAAATTCATATGATTATAAGATACAACTTCTTTAAACTTCTTAATGTTTGCTCCACTACCTGTTCCAATAAGAATATATCCATTATTTGTCAAATATGATGGAGCTTCTTTAAGAAATTTTTTTAAAATATTATATCCTGGATCAAATATGCTTTTCTCCAAAACATTTTTATGTTTATAATTCTCTTCAACAAACCCAAAAGGCATGTTCCAGTAAATAATATCGAATTTTTCGTTGTTTTTAATTTCAGAAAACAAGTCACTATATCTAACTTCCATGTTGACAATATTATTTAAAGTTCGATTTGCTTCTGCGTTTGAAACTGCACTTTTGTTAATATCAACAGCTAAAATTTTTTGAGCACCATTCTTTGCAAGATATAAGGCGGTTACTCCTGTTGCAGTTCCCAGTTCTAATATTGTTTTATCATAGAAGTCTGGAAAATTTTCGTTAAATATCTTCCATCCGTCAAAATGTTTTGGAGAAAAAACACCTTCGTCAGTTCTAATTATTAGTCCTGAATACTCTATAAAATAAGGAAAAGTTTCTATTTGGGTGTCTTTAAGAAGTTGTTTTGTTGCTTCATTTTGTGTCTGATAATCTTTTTTATCACTCATATTATTAAAAATGTGCGTAGCAAGATTTTAGATAATGTATCGGGGTATCTGAAGTCCTGAGTATGCAGGATTTGGATGAGCGAACAAATACAACTAATTAAAACAACTGCTTAATACCAAAAATAAGTAAACCTATTATTCCTAAAGCTACAAATGTAATAAATGAATATTTTATGATTTTACCTATTGGTGAAATGATTTTTTCAAATCTAAGTTGACCCATATTATTTTTGATGCCCTTTTCAAGGTCATCATCTGATAAATTACTTAAGTCTAAAATTTCATCAATTGGGTTTCCCCAATAGCGTTGCAAATCATTTGTCGATTTATTGTAGAGCTCCTCCTTTTCTTTTTTAGATAGTTTATGTAAATTCATAGTTGTTTTAATTAGTTTTATTTAGTCGAGAATCGGATATCCCGTATTATGCAAAATTGGCTTTACATTTTGTTATCAATTATTTGTAGAAATTCTATTTTGTTTAGCTTTGCGTCGCTTAGATGCAAGGAAAATGTACAGTTTATAGATTCCTAGAAAGACTAGACCATATCCTATAAATGCTCCGATTAGCGCAGGGAGCCAAAGAACATTGTCTAAGGCACTAAAAAATGACGACCAACATTTGAGATCCTCTAGAAAACAGAAAAGGTTATATATTTTCCAGGATATAATTGCACTCAGGAAATATGGTAAAGACACCATCGTTCTGACGTTATACGGTAGCCAATCGGTAACGATAGGAATTATGAAACTAGAGAATCCAAACAAACCACCCAGAGTGAAAATTAGTATACTTTTGGTTTTAGATGACTGCATACACTACAGGTAAAATTACTATAAATAATTGATCATTAGGACAAAAAATAGAAAGCTAATGTTGTATAACAAGTTATATCGGAACTTGCTGATTATTTGGCTATGTTGTGGTATACTTTTATTAATTACTTCCATTCACAACTATACTATGAACAGAAGCGCTAGTCAATAATTAATTTGACATAAATAATTGATTTGTATATAATTCTTATTGAAACATTTGTACGAAGAACAGCCCAGTTTACCCCGAGTTTTTCGAGGGGCCAATATGGTACCACCTTCGGAGTTTCTACAAATTTAAATTAAGTTAAACATTTGGGTGGAACCGCCCCGACGTACGTCGAGGCCCCAATACACATTACTTTGTGTATTTTTTTATTTTTATTTATTTCGTCCGAGTCTGCCAGCTGGCGGAGCGAGTGGAGAAATCTTTCAAAAGCAGTATTGAGTGCATTAGCATCGTTGTTAATAAACCTCTCAATGGCAATTTCGAAAGATCCCTCGGTGGAGTTTATCCCGTCGAATGACGGGGCTCGGGATTAATTGATTAATATGTCACAAAACAACGAACAACTAGAGAGTATCAGACATTCTATATGTCATCTCATGAGCATGGCAGTCTTGGAAATTTATCCAAAGGCTGGTTTGGGGGTGGGGCCATTTATTGATGATGGTTTTTATCAGGATTATGATCTGCCGGAAAGTATTTCTGAAGAAATATTACCAAAGCTAGA